>CAKUKL010000195.1 GCA_934662925.1 uncultured Oscillospiraceae bacterium
CCCGGGAGACGACCTGCCGGTGACGCCGCCCACCAAGCTGAAAAACGGCGCGCTGGCCCGCATGTTTGAGCCGTTCCTCCGGATGTACGGCCTGCCCAACTATCACGAGCTGGACCCGTCCCTCTTCATGGCCATCACCTACTGCCTGTTCTTCGGCATCATGTTCGGCGACGCCGGACAGGGCGTGGGCCTGTTCCTCATCGGCCTTGCGCTGTGGAAGTTCAAGAAGATGTGGCTGGGCCGGATCATCGCCTGCTGCGGCGTGGCGTCCACGGTGTTCGGCTTCGTGTACGGCTCGGTGTTCGGCTTTGAGGACATCCTGCCCGGCTTCAAGATCCTCGAGGGCAACAACGTGGTGCTCCTGCTGCTGGCCTCGCTGGCCATGGGCGTTGTCATGCTGGCCTTCGTCATGGTGATGAACATCATCAACGGCGTGCGCCAGCGGGACTTCGACAAGATCTTCTTCGGCCCCAACGGCGCGGCGGGCATGGTGTTCTATCTGGGCCTGATCATCGCCGCGGTGGTCACGCTGATGGGCTGGGCGAACCTGTTCCGGATCTGGTACGTCATCCCGGTATTCATCCTGCCGCTGGTGCTCATCCTGCTGCGGGAGCCGCTGTCCAAGCTGGCCGCCGGCGACCCTGACTGGAAGCCCGAGTCCTTTGGCTCCCTGCTGGTGTCCGGCTTCTTCGAGCTGTTTGAGACGCTGCTGTCCTTCCTGACCAACACCCTGTCCTTCCTCCGTGTGGGCGCCTACGCCATCACCCACGTGTCCCTCATGCTGGTCATCCGCACCATGGCGGGCGCCAACCTGAACATTATCGTTCTGGTGCTGGGCAACCTGTTCGTCATGGGCTTCGAGGGCCTGCTGGTGGGCATTCAGGTGCTCCGTCTGGAGTTTTACGAGCTGTTCGGCCGGTTCTATGAGTCCGCCGGCCGGGAGTATCAGCCCAAGGTTATCGATTATTCCGCCAAAACGCTGTAACAGAAAGAATTGGAGGTCATCACTATGAAAATCGTCCTGTTTATCCTCGGCACCGTGCTGCTGTTCCTGCCCCTGATCACCATCGCGGTCCGCCGCCTCACCGGCGCTTCCGCCCGTCACGCCCTGCTGGGCAATATTGCCATGTTCTGCGGCCTGTTCCTCGTCACCGCCGTGTGCGGCTTCGGCGGGGCCGCTTCCGCCGCTGAGACCGGCGCCGCCGCTGCCGCCGCTTCCGACGGCCTTGCCACCGGCCTGAAGTATCTGGGCGCCGCTCTGGCCGTGGGCCTGTCCGGCATCGGCGGCGGTCTGGCCGTCGCCTCCTCCGCTTCCGCCGCTCTGGGCGCCATCTCCGAGAACGACAGCGTGTTCGGTAAGTCCCTGATCTTCGTCGGTCTGGCCGAAGGCGTCGCCCTGTACGGCCTGATCATCGCTCTGGTGCTCCTGTTCGTCGCGTAAGCGCTGAGCCGTAGGCGCGGGCGTTTCTGCGGAAACGCCTTACCGGCTGACGCCGACGCGCCTTCAAAGGGGGCCAGCCCCCTTTGAGGAACCCCCGCCCTGCGGGGCGGACGGGAGTTTGGGTTTGCCTGCGATCAGACAGGTCCCGCAGCGTGACAAGGAGGCAATACATGCGTTACTTTGTGATTTCCGACAACACGGATACTCAGGTGGGCCTGCGGCTGGCCGGGGTGGAGGGCGTTCTGGCTCGCACCCGGGAAGAGGGCCTTGCCGCCATTGACGAGGCGCTGGCCGACCCCACCATCGGCATCCTGCTCATCACGGAGAGTCTGGCGGAGCAGTGCGCCGACAAGCTGGCCCCCCTGAAGCTCACCGGCCGCACGCCGCTGGTGGTGGAGATCCCCGACCGCAACGGCAGCCGCCGGAAGGACGCCATCACCCGTTATATCCGGGAGGCCATCGGCGTCAAGATCTGAGCCGAAGGGGTCTCCCGCTGAAAACCGCCAATGAAAGGAGGATTTTTATGCCAGAACAAGCACAAAAATTACTTCATTTTACTGATAATGTTCTGAAAACCGCCACGGAAGAGAGCGAAGCCCTCGCCCGGGAGCTGGAGGCGAAGCGTCAGGCCGCGCTGGCCGAGGCCAAGCAGACCGGCCGGGACGACGCCCACGCCTATTACGAGCGGGAGTCCGCCAAGATCCGCGCCGAGGCCGGCCGGGAGGTGTCCCGCCACCTGATGGACGGCAAGCGGCAGGTGTACCTGCGCCGGTCCGAGATCTCCCGTGAGGTGCTGGACAAGGTCCGCGGGAAGCTGGACGAGTTCGTGGCCTCCCCCCAGTACCCGGAGCACCTCAAGGGCCTGCTGGCCCAGACGGTGAGCCGTCTGGACGGCGTCCACGAGATGGTCATCCAGCTGCGCCATGAGGATATGCCCCTGGGGCAGGAGCTGGCCGACAGCGTGGCCCCCGTGAAGGCCACGGTGGAGGAGGGCCGCTTCCAGATCGGCGGTCTGGTGGCCCTGTGCCCGGAGCTGGGCATCCGGGCGGACTGCTCCTTCGACGCGCAGCTCGAGGAGCTGGGCGGCCACTTTGCCGAGATCTTCGGCCTGTCGCTGTCCGACGATCTGGACGAAACCTGAGGGAGGTCGCAGCACAATGGATCAGTATAAGATTTACAGCGTGAACGGCCCGGTGGTCAAGGTCACCGGCGGCCGCGGCCTTGCCATGATGGACATGGTCCACGTGGGCGAGCTTCAGCTCACCGGCGAGGTCGTCAGCGTGGACGGCGACATGACCACCGTTCAGGTGTACGAGGACACCACCGGCCTTGAGCCGGGGCAGGTCGTCACCACCACCGGCGCGCCCATGTCCCTGCGGCTGGGCCCCGGACTGCTGGGCAACATTTTCGACGGCATCGGCCGTCCGCTGAAGGAGCTTGAGGGCATTTCCGGCCCGTTTCTGGGCCGTGGCATCAACCTGCCCGCCCTTGATATGGAAAAGAAGTGGGCCGTCACCATGGAGGTGAAGGTAGGGGACGCGGTAAAGTCCGGTACCCCCTACGCCCACTGTCAGGAGACCGCCGCCATCGTCCACCGCTGCCTTGTCCCCGCGGGGCTCACCGGCACCGTGACGAAGGCGGTGGCTGACGGCGACTACACCGTGGACGAGGTTCTGGTGGAGGTGACGGACGGCGCGGGCAGAGTGACCCAGCTCAAGCTGTCCGCCGACTGCCCCATCCGCTCCGCCCGGCCCATGGCAAAGCGTCTGCCCATCACCCGCCCGCTGGTCACCGGACAGCGGATCATTGACACCCTGTTCCCCATCGGCAAGGGCGGCGCCGCCGCCATCCCCGGCCCCTTTGGCGCGGGCAAGACCATGACCCAGCATCAGCTGGCCAAGTGGTCGGATGCCGATATCATCGTCTATCTGGGCTGCGGCGAGCGCGGCAACGAGATGACGCAGGCGCTGGAGGAGTTCTCCGAATTGAAGGACCCCCGCACGGGCCTTCCCCTGATGAACCGCACCATCCTCATCGCCAACACGTCCAACATGCCGGTGGCCGCCCGTGAGGCGTCCGTCTACACCGGCATGACCATCGCCGAGTATTACCGGGACATGGGCTACCACGTGGCCCTGATGGCCGACTCCACCTCCCGCTGGGCAGAGGCCCTGCGTGAGATCTCCGGCCGTCTGGAGGAAATGCCCGCCGAGGAAGGCTTCCCCGCCTATCTGGCCTCCCGGCTGGCCGAGTTCTACGAGCGCGCCGGATATGTGGAGACGCTGGAGGGAAAGGAGGGCTCCGTCACCGTCATCGGCGCAGTTTCCCCCCAGGGCGGCGACTTCTCCGAGCCGGTCACCCAGAACACCAAGCGGTTCATCCGCTGCTTCTGGG
>CAKUKL010000196.1 GCA_934662925.1 uncultured Oscillospiraceae bacterium
GTGTAGTACCGGGCGAACTTGGTGATGAAGTTCTCCGCCTTGGCCTTTTTGGAGGAGGCGTTCTCCACCAGATCGAGGATCTTCGCCACGGTGGACTCGCCGAACTCCTTGGTGACCCGGACCTTCAGAAGGCCGGTGAGGTTGACGCAGCCGGACAGCAGCTCGTCGCCGGGGGCGGCGTCACGGGGGACGGACTCGCCGGTGAGGGCGGCGGTGTCCAGCGAGGAGGTACCCTCCAGCACCACGCCGTCCAGCGGGACCTTCTCGCCGGGGCGGACGATGATGACGTCGCCGATGGCGACCTCCTCGGGGTCCACCTGAACGATCTGGCCGTCACGCTCCACGTTGGCGCTGTCGGGCCGGATGTCCATGAGCTGGGAGATGGACTGCCGGGATTTGCCCACGGCGTAGCTCTGGAACAGCTCGCCCACCTGATAGAACAGCATAACGCCCACGGCTTCGGCGTATTCGCCCAGCACCAGCGCGCCCACGGTGGCCACGCACATCAGGAAGTTCTCGTCAAAGACCTGACCGTGGGCGATGTTCCGGACGGCCTTCCACAGCACGTCCCAGCCGATGATGAAATAGGGGATGAGGAACAGGGGCAGCCGCCACAGACCCTTCACAGGGATGAGCGCGGCCGCGATGAGCAGCACCGCCGCGGCGATGATGCGGATGAGCACTTTTTTCTGCTTTTTGGTCACAGGGGCACCTTCTTCCTTCCAGACAGGGAATCGCGGTTTCGCTTACAGCACGATCTCGCAGTCAGGCTCGACCTTTTTACAGCACTTGACGACGTCCTTCATGACGGCGTCGATGTCGTCGGCCTCGATGGTGAGCTTCTGGGTCATGAAGCTGACGGTGGCGGCGGTGACGCCGGGGAGCTTGTTGATGGCGTCCTCCATCTTCTGAGCGCAGTTGGCACAATCCAGATCCACGAGCTTGAATACCTTTTTCATGTTGAAAACTTCCTTTCGATTGATTGTTGATTATTGTTTGGGTTGTTGACGGGCTCATTCACGCCTCGCCTGCTCACGACGCGCGGCTTTCGTCGTCGCAAAGTCCATTTTGCTTCATTTTGCTCCACGCAAAATTCCGCACACTTCCTTGCTCCTCCTCCCCAAGTTGAACCCGCTTTGCTGGGCTTCAACTTGGTATTATCCGCGCGGCCTGTGACGGCTCGGACGCTATTCCTTAATGTGATCCATGCCCTGCGCGATGATTTTCCGGACATGATCGTCGGACAGGGAGTAGAAAACAGTCTTGCCGTCCTTCCGGGGCTTGACCAGCTGGTTTGCCTTGAGGATGCGCAGCTGGTGGGAGACGGCGGACTGGGTCAGGCCCAGCAGCTGGGCGATGTCGCACACGCACAGCTCCGCTTCGAACAGGGCGTACAGGATCTTGATGCGGGTGGAGTCGCCGAAGACCTTGAACAGCTCGGCCAGATCGTACAGCTCCTCGTCGTTGGGCATTTCCCGGAGCACCTGCTCCACGGTCTGCTCGTGAACGCACAGGAAGCCGCAGCGTTCCACGTCCTTTTCGGTATCAGTCATCGGGTGAGCCTCCTTTCAAAAACAAACGTATGAACATCTGCTCATACGTTAGCACCGGAGTGGGAAAATGTCAAGAGGGAAACTAAAAAATCGGAGCGTATTTTTCAATACGCTCCGATAAAAGGGAAAGCCTTTTCCGGCGAAGGGGCTTTGCCCCGCCGAATTATGATTTATTCCGCCGTCCGTGGGCGGCGGAACTCCACAAAATATCCGGTTGGCCGGGCTGAAATGCGCTCAGTTCCCGGTCACGCGTCGTAGCCGTCCGCCACAAGGTAGGCCACCACGGCGCAGTTCAGCCCCAGATGGGTGCCGATGACGCAGCCGATGGAGTACGTCTCGTGGGCATGAGGGCCGAAGCGCTCCTCCATGAGGGGGATGAACTGATTGCAGAGGGTGTCGTCTCCGGAGTAGCCGTAGTAGACGGGCAGGCGGGGGTCCGCGTGGATGTCGTCGCCCACCAGCCTGAGCATGGCATTCAGGCTGCCCTTGGTGCCGATGCCCTTGCTCACAAGGCTCAGTTCGCCGTCCTTCAGGCAGATGATGGGCTTGACCCGCAGCAGGCTGCCCACGATGGCCGCCGAGGCGGGCAGGCGGCCGCCCTTGTGGAGGTTGTCCAGCGTGTCCACGATGCCGAACACCCGCCAGCGCTTCTTCACCCGCTCCAGCTCCGCCACGATCTCCGGGGCGGACTTGCCATCGTCCCGGAGCTTTTCCCCCAGATCGAGGAGGGCACGGAGGACGATGATGGCCACCTCCGAGTCGATGATGTAGATCTGGTCGTAGCCGCATAGGTCGGCGGCGATGCGGGCGCTCTGCACCGTGCCGCTGAGCTTGGAGGACAGCAGCAGGCAGATCAGGCTGTCCCCCTGCTCCTTCGCCCGCTCAAAATGGGCGAGAAATTCGTCGGGGGTGGGCTGGCTGGTGGTGGGCAGGGCCTTGGCCTCGCCCAGCATTTTGTAAAACGTGGGGTGGTCGAGGTCGACGCCGTCCCGGTAGGCGGCTTCGCCGAAGATGACCTTCAGGGGAACGACGGCCAGCCCACGGCGGGCGGCCTCCTCAGGCAGAATGTCGGCGGTGCTGTCGGTCAAAAAACGTATGGCCATGGTGATCTCCTTTTCCGATGTGTAAAAATGGGCGCGGTCAGGCTTTTTTGGCGGTCATGCTCCCGAAAAAGCGGCTGAGCTGCTCCAGCGAGTGGACGAGAACGTCCAGTTCCTCCTCGTTCAGCCCCTGCGCCACCCCGGCGATCATGCCGGCGTGGAACCGGCTGTGGAGCTGGTTGGCCTGCTCGCCCTTTTCCGTCAGGCGGATGCGGATGACCCGGCGATCCTCCGGCTCCCCCCGGCGCTCCAGATAGCCCTTGCGCACCAGCGTGTTCACCGCGGCGGTCAGCGAGCTGACCCGGATGGAGAGGGTGTCGGCAATGGCGGTCATGGTGTTGCGGGACTGGGCGGTGAGGTCGCTCACCGCTTCCAGCACGTGGAGCTCCTTCACCGACAGGTCGGCGGCCCCCACGTTGGACAGGGCCTGCTCCTCCCAGGCGAGGATCTTGTTGAAGATGTGGACGAAGAAGTCGTTGAGGTACTTTTCCTGTGCGTCGGTCATGTCGTCACTTCCTGCGCGGTTCTAATAATTCAAAGCTCGAATAGTTTGGACTTCGAAGATTATAGCAGGAGCGGGGCGGCTTGTCAATGAAAAAAGCGCGGCCCGCGCCGCGCTTTTTGATTCGTCGAAAAAATTTTGTCAGGGATTTGGGCTGTGGACGGGCAGGGGCGCGCCGTCCTCCGGTGTCCAGTGGGCCAGAACGGTGCCGTGCTTGACGGACACCACGGCGGCCTGCCCCAGAAACTCGTTGCTGACCCCAAGGGGGTAGTCGCAGGTGAACACGCCGTCCGTCAGGGAGTATTTCAGCCCGGTGAGGGTGACGCCCTCCGCTTTCTCCCCCCACGCGAAAAGGGACAGCATCCCGCGGCGGCCGGGGGAGAAGGTCAGCGCGCCGTTATGGACGGCGGTGAGGACGGTGTCCGGCCCGATGAGAAAGGGGGCGCAGCCCTGCCGGGCCATCCACGCCAGCAGCTGGAGGTTGCCGAGGGTATGGTCCAGCCGCCCGCCCAGCCCGCCGTACAGCAGGAACCGGCGGCAGCCCCGGGCGAGGCCCTCCCGGACGGCCAGCATCATGTCGGTGTCGTCCTTTTCCGGCGGGTGGCGTACCACGTCCACCCCCCCGGGCACCCGGCCCAGTGAGTCGAAGTCGCCCACGGCCAGATGGGGGC
>CAKUKL010000197.1 GCA_934662925.1 uncultured Oscillospiraceae bacterium
CCTCTGCACCGTGGTCCTGCTGGGCATCGTCCTGTGCGCCGCGCTGGTGCTGGTGGCCAAGTTCATCCTGCGGCCCGACGTGGAGCGCCTGAAGAATATCAACATCGACATGCTGAAGGAAAAGAACCCCCTACCTCCCATGTCCGTCCAGCAGAAGGTCCTCTCCTGGGGCTTCGTGGTACTGGTGGTGCTGCTCCTCCTGCCCTGCGTGCTGCCCAAGACCATCGGCTGGGTGGCCTTCCTGTCCAATAACTCCGTGGGCCTGTGCGTCTTTGCCTGCGCTCTGCTGGGCGCACTGCGCATTCAGGGCAAGCCCGCCATGGACCTGCCTGCCGTGGTCAAGAACATCAGCTGGAGCACCTATTTCATGTGCGCCACCGCCATCTATCTGGGCGGCGCCCTCACCGGCGCGGACACCGGCATCACCGCTTTCCTGTCCTATGTCCTCAACCCCATGTTCAGCAGCCTGAGCCCCATCGCCTTCACCATCATCTTCCTGCTGGCCGGCTTTATCCTCACCAACATCTGCAACAGTCTGGTCATCGCCATCCTGATGCAGCCCGTTCTGGCCGCCTTTGCCGCTTCCTCCGGGATGGATACCACCGTCGTGTGCATGCTGATGATGTATACCATCCTCGGCACCGCCTTCATCACCCCCGCCGCCTCCCCCTTCTCCGCCATTCTGTTCAGCAACAAGGAGTGGCTGGTCAACTCCAGGCACACCTACACCTATACGGCGGTCTTTTCCGTGACGGAAGTGATCATCGTTCTCGCCCTCGGCATCCCGCTGGCCACCGGCTTTGTCTCTCTGATCGGTTAAAGGAGGCTTTCCCATGAGCACACAGAAAAAGCCCAATATTATCCTGATCCTCACCGACGATCTCGGCATCGGCGACGTGTCCTGCTTTAACCGTCAGTCAAAGATCCCCACCGGCAATATCGACGCACTGGCGGAGTCCGGTATGCGGTTCACCGACTGCCACTCCTCCTCCGCCGTCTGCTCCCCCTCCCGCTACGCGCTGATGACCGGGCGGTACAACTGGCGCTCCCGCCTGAAGTCCGGCGTGCTCCCCGGCCTGTCCTCCTCCCTCATCGAGGACGGGCGGCTCACCATCGGGGAGCTGATGCGCCAGAACGGCTACCGCACGGCCTGCGTGGGCAAGTGGCATCTGGGCATGGACTGGCAGACCAAAAACGGCTATACCCTGCCCAAAACCTATGAGGAATATTTCAGCGATCCCCAGCCCGAGGACGGCGGCATCGACTACACCGCCCCCATCAAAAACGGCCCCACGGCCCATGGCTTCGACTACTACTACGGCATGCCCGCCTCGCTGGACCAGCCCCCCTTCGTCCACATCGAGAACGACCGCGTGGTCCGGGAGCCGGACCACATGATCGGCATTACCGGCTTCAACCACGCCGACCCCGGTATGCTGACCGAGGTGGAGTACGGTCCGGCGGAGCCCGGCTTCGACGCCCGGGACATCGTCCCCGAGATGGACCAGAAGGTGCTGGACCTCATCGACGGCTACGCAAAGGACGATCAGCCCTTCTTCATCTATTATCCCACCCCGGCGGTGCACGGCCCCCTGCTCCCCTCCAGAGAGTATGAGGGAAAGAGCGCCATCGGCCCCTACGGCGACATGGTCATGCAGGTGGACGGCTTCGTGGGCCGCCTGACGGAGGCGCTGGAGCGCAACGGCCTGCGGGACGACACCATCGTCATCTTCACCAGTGACAACGGCTGCTCCACCATCGTGGACTTCCTCCGGCTGGAGGGGCTGGGCCATTATCCCAGCTACATCTACCGGGGCACGAAGGGCGACATCTGGGACGGCGGCCACCGCATCCCCTTCATCGTCAGCTGGCCCGGGCACGTCCCGGCGGGGACCGTCTGCGGCGAGACCTGCTGTCTGGTGGACATGATGGCCACCTTCGCCGATCTGGTGGGCGCGGAGCTGCCCGACAACGCGGGCGAGGACTCCGTCTCCCAGCTGCCCCTCTGGACCGGCGGCAGCGGGGCCATCCGGGATTACACCGTCCACCACTCCCTGCTGGGCAATTTCGCCATCCGCAAGGACTCGTGGAAGCTGGAGTGCTGCGCCGGCTCCGGGAGCTTCAACCCGCCCATCGAGGGCAAGGACACCGCCGGTATGCCGGACTATCAGCTTTACGACATGGCGTCCGACATCGGGGAGCGAGTCAACCTCGCCGAGGCGTATCCCGAGAAGCTCAGCGAGCTGAAGGCCATCCTGACCGACTGCATCCGGAGCGGCCGCTCCACGCCGGGGGCCCCCCAGGACAACGCCGCCTGTGAAAACTGGCCGGGACTGGGCTGGATGTAAGGGCTCTGAACCCAAACTATGACCTGACCGGGAGGGAAGCGCACCGTGCGCTTCCCTCCTTTTTTACAAATTTGAAACAACTATTTCATACTACGCAATTGACAATCAACCCGCAAAACGGTATCATTATTTCAGATGCTTTCTACAATAGGTGGAGAGCGCCCACACACTATCCGATTTTCAAGGAGGAATTTATGATGAGCAAGCCCCTCGCCGATTATGTCAAGCTGCCCGGTCTTGACGAGTACAAGGAATGGTTCAAGGACTTTGCCGATCTGTACCGTGAGGACGGCATCCTCCAGGTCACCTGGAAGACGCTGGACGGCCCCATGCAGCACAGCGGCATGTCCCACCGCGCGTGCAGCCAGCTCACCCGCGTCCTGTCCATGGACTGGGAGAACGAGATCATCATCTTCACCCACATCGGCCACAGCTGGATGACCGAGTCCGACCCCCACGGCTGGGAGACCTACTCCGAGCTGCCCACCCAGCGGTTCCAGCATCAGTATTTTGACGACACCAACCTCATCAAGAACATGGTGTTCGACATCGACGTGCCCACCATCGGCGCCATCCCCGGCCCCGGCTTCCACTGGGATTCCGCCATGCTGTGCGACGTGACCATCGCCTCTGAGGACACCTGGATGGAGGTCCCCCACGCTCACGGCGGCCTCGTCCCCGGCGACGGCATGGGCCTGATGACCCAGCACTACTTCGGCACCAAGCGCGGCAACTACTACATGATGACCGCCCGCCAGTGGACCGCCCAGCAGATGCTGGACTGGGGCATGGTCAGCGAGGTCGTCCCCAAGGACAAGGTCATGGACCGCGCCTGGGAGATTGCCCGCATGTGGAAGACCATGCCCTATGAGAACCGCACCATCATGTCCAACCTGGCCAAGCGCCCGCTGAAGAAGCTGTTTGTGGAGGATCTGAAGCTCCACACCGTTTCCGAGCAGTACGGTTCCCTGCTGCGCATCGCCGCCGGCGAGCTGGGCGACACCAATGCCGGCCAGCAGGACGAGAAGTACATCAGCCAGACCAACGACTGGCGCTACTGCCACGACTGGATGCAGCAGGTCCCCACCCGCGAGAGCTGGGCCGGCTTCCGCACCAAGCCCTTCGAGTGGTTCAAGGAGGTCGAGGCCGGCAAGGAGGTCAACCCCTTCGATCCCACCAACCCCGTCAAGCCCTATCGCCCCGGCAAGGCCTGAGCCGCAGGCATTTTCAAAAGATAACAGCAGCCCGTCCGCAATGCGGACGGGCTGCTGCTTCGTTTTATTCAACCGATTCAGCCGTTGAGCAGCTTCATGAACTCCTCGCCGGTAATGGTCTCCTTTTCCAGCAGGTACTGGGCGATCTCATGAAGCTTGCCCTCGTTGTCCCGCAGGAGCTTCGCCGCCTTGTCGTGGGCGTTTTTGACGGTGTCCACCACGAG
>CAKUKL010000198.1 GCA_934662925.1 uncultured Oscillospiraceae bacterium
CCTTCGATCAGGAGCTGTTCGACGACATCGTGGCCAACTTCATGGACGAGGCCAAGGCCGCCATGGACACCGACGACAAGAACGTCCGCGAGCAGCGCTGGAACGCCATGATCGACCACTGGCACGAGAAGTATCTGGAGACTCACCCCGATATGGACAAGTATCTGGAGGAGTTCACCTACAAGTTCCAGAAGAAGATCGTCAAGGCCTGGCTGCTGGAGGGCCACCGCGTGGACGGCCGCGCCAGGAACGAGATCCGTCCGCTGGCCGCCGAGGTCGGCGTCCTGCCCCGGGTCCACGGCTCCGGCCTGTTTACCCGCGGCCAGACTCAGGTCCTGTCTGTCTGCACCCTGAACACCCTCTCCGCCTGCCAGAAGCTGGACACCATCTGGGAGGAGACGGAGAAGCGCTATATGCACCACTACAACTTCCCCGGCTACTCCACCGGCGAGGCCCGTGGCGCCCGCTCCACCAACCGCCGCGAGAAGGGCCACGGCGCTCTGGCCGAGCGCGCGCTGGAGCCGGTGCTCCCCTCCGTTGACGAGTTCCCCTACGCCATCCGCGTGGTGAGCGAGGTGCTCAGCTCCAACGGCTCCACCTCTCAGGGCTCCATCTGCGGCTCCACGCTGGCTCTGATGGACGCCGGCGTGCCCATCAAGGCCCCCGTGGCCGGCATCTCCTGCGGCCTTATTCAGGACGACGACGGCTCCTTCACCACCTTCATCGACATTCAGGGCGTTGAGGACTTCCACGGCGAGATGGACTTCAAGGTGGCCGGCACCAAGGCCGGTATCACCGCCATTCAGATGGACCTGAAGAACGACGGCCTGTCCCACGCCATCATCAAGGAGGCGCTGGACATCACCCGGGACGCCCGCTACGCCATTCTGGACGAGATCATGCTGCCCTGCATCAGCAAGCCCCGCGCCGAGGTCAGCAAGTACGCCCCCAAGATGCTCACCCTGAAGATCGACCCGGATAAGATCCGCGAGGTCATCGGCAAGGGCGGCTCCGTCATCCAGAAGATCACCGCCGAGTCCGGCGCTCAGATCGACATCGAGGACGACGGCACCATCCATATCGCTTCCCCCGATTCCGCCAGCTGCGAGATCGCCAAGAAGATGATCGATACCATCGTGTTCGTCCCCGAGGTGGGCGCGCTGTACTACGGCAAGGTCGTCCGCATCCTGCAGTTCGGCGCCTTCGTGGAGCTGGCCCCTGGCAAGGACGGCATGGTCCACATCTCCAAGCTGGCCAACCACCGGGTCAACAAGGTGGAGGATGTGGTGAACATCGGCGACATGATCTGGGTCAAGGTCACCGACATCGACGAGAAGGGCCGCGTCAACCTGTCCTACAAGGACGCCCTGAAGGAGATCGAGGCCAAGAAGGCCAACGGCGAGCTGGTGAAGTAAGCTCCTTCCGCACAAGATTGAAAAACGCCCCGGCGAAGCATCACTTCGCCGGGGCGTTCGTTTTGTTGTGGGAGCATATGTAAAATTTTGCTCAACATTTTCCGCGTTTTGTGATACGATAGGTAAAAATACCCTCGGTTGACAAGAGCAGACACGCTTTCCGGCGGCCCTGACGGGTGTTAGCGGCGTCCTCTTCCTTGCCAAGCCCCCATCATCGTTCGCCGGAAAGTCCTTCGGAGTTTTTCGGGAGCGGAAACGGCGGTCAGCGAGGATGACGAGACAGCCGGGCTGGCGCCCGGCAACGAGGAAAACGAAGCTGGCTGTTATTTCAGCCCCGAAAAACCGTATCTGCCCTTGTCAACCGAGGGTAAGGAAAATGAGGAACGAAAATGGCTTCAGAACAAACGACTCTATCCCGG
The DNA here is from genome assembly GCA_934662925.1 of uncultured Oscillospiraceae bacterium. Classification (GTDB taxonomy): domain Bacteria; phylum Bacillota; class Clostridia; order Oscillospirales; family Oscillospiraceae; genus Enterenecus. Next base: position 1,835 of record CAKUKL010000198.1, read on the forward strand.
GACCTGACGGTGGGCAGCGTCCCGAAGCAGCTGCTGCTGTTCGCCGCGCCGCTGCTGGCCTCCGGCCTGCTCCAGACGGTGTACAACATGGTGGACGCCATTGTGGTGGGGCAGGTGGTGGGCAGCGGCGGCCTTGCCGCCGTGTCCATCGGCGGGGACCTGCTCCACACCCTGACCTTTGTGGCTATGGGATTTTCCAACGCCGGACAGGTCATCATCTCCCAGTTCACCGGTGCGCGGCAGCCGGAGAAGGTTCGGCGGGTCATCGGTACGCTGTTCACCTTCCTGCTGGCCTGCTCGCTGGCAGTGATGGGGCTGTGCCTGATCTTCCGGGACCCGCTGCTGCGGCTGCTGAACACCCCGGCGGAGGCTTGGGAGTACACCGTGGCCTACATTACGCCCTGTATTCTGGGCCTTGTATTCATCTATGGGTATAATCTGGTCAGCGCCGTCCTCCGGGGCATGGGGGACTCCCGGCACCCCTTCCTGTTCATCGCCGTGGCGGCGGTGCTGAACATCGTGCTGGACCTGCTCTTCGTGGCGGTTTTTCACTGGGGAGCCTTCGGCGCGGCGCTGGCCACCGTCATGGGGCAGGCCCTGAGCTTCATCCTGTCGCTGGCCTTCCTGTACCGCCGCCGGGAGCAGTTCGGCTTTGACTTCAGGCTGTCCAGCTTCGGCATTCACAAGGACGTGTTCGACCCGCTGATCCGGCTGGGCATCCCCATGGTGCTCCAGTCCGCAGCGGTGAATTTCTCCCGGCTGTTCGTCAACGCCAACGTCAACTCCTACGGCGTGGTGGCCACGGCGGTCAGCGGCATCGGCAGCAAGCTGGAGGCGGGGCTCAACGTTTTTGCCGCATCCCTGTCCACCGCGGGCAGCGCCATGATCGGACAGTGCATCGGCGCGGAAAAATACGAGCGGGTCCCCCGGGTGATCGGGGCGGTGTTTGTGCTTGACGCGGTGGTGTGCGGCCTGCTGTGCGTGGTCACGGTGCTGTTTCCCCGGGCGGTATTCGGCCTGTTCGCCACCGAGCCGGAGACGCTGGATATGGCCATGACCTATATCCCGGTGGCGGTGCTGAACTTTGCCAGCTGCATCGCCCGGCTGCCCATGATCGCGCTGATCAACGGCAGCGGAAATTCCAAGCTCAATCTGGCGGTGGCTCTGCTGGACGGCGTCATTGCCCGTATCGGCCTGTCCATGCTGCTGGGCGAGACCGTCGGCATGGGCGTGTACGGTTACTGGTACGGCAGCGCCTGCGCCAGCTTCGTGCCCTTCTTCATCGGCGGCGCGTACTACCTCAGCGGCAAGTGGCGCACTCGGCGGTACGTGATCCGGGAGGAGAAGTAAGTAAGACTAAGGTTCTCAGGGGAAAAACCGCCCGCCGGGACATCCCGGCGGGCGGCTTTTGCTGTTATTACGCGGTATTATCGGTGCAGCTTCACATATAGGCTCAGATAGGTCACGGCCCCGAGGACCGCAAAGAGAAACAGGAAAAGGAGCCGCTTGGACGTGGTGTTCGGGGGCACTTGGCGCAGCTCCATGGCCGCGAACAGGATAAGAAACGCGCCGACGGCGAGGAACAGGCCCGGCCAGAAGGTGAGATCGCACCACAGGGGGACGCAGTACACGAGGATGGCGCAGACAGTGAGCACGTAAGACCAGAAGGTCCGGTGCTTTCCAAATGCGGTGGAAAATTTCGGCGTCATTGCGGGTCCCTCCTGATTTGAAATAGATTGCATTGCAATGCTAACTATGTAAAGTATATCATGGCAGGAATTAAAGCGCAACCATTTTTTGGAGCTGCGGCAAAACGCTTGAATGGCGCAAGCGCCGCCCCCGCGGGCGGGGGATGGAGGTCTCTTCCATGGCCGCATTCCCCGGGAAAAGCAAACACCCCGATTCCAAATGGAAGCGGGGTGCTTGGGTAAGTACGGAACTCAGGCCCG
>CAKUKL010000199.1 GCA_934662925.1 uncultured Oscillospiraceae bacterium
GACCTCCACCACGCCGCTGCGGCGGCGGCGACGGACAGCGCCCTCCACGGGGGCGGCAACGGGGGGAATGACCCGCCGGACGGGCGCGGCGGGCTCAGCCGCGGGTGCGGGGGCGGAAACGGGGGTGTTCACCGGCGCGGCGGCAGGGGTAGGGGCCGCGGGGGCGTCCTCCACCACCTCCACGATGCCGCTGCGGCGGCGACGGCGGTGCACAGCGCCCTCCTCGGGGGCGGAAGTCTCGGCGGAGGGAACGGGGGCGGCGGTCTGGGCGGCGGGAGCGGCGGACTCCTCCACCACCTCGACGGCTCCGCCACGGCGGCGGCGTCCGCCGGCCGCGGCAGCGCCGCCCATGGCGGCGGGCTTCGGGAAGGCCTCGCAGACCCCGGCCTTGCAGCGCTTGCGCAGGATGTGGGCGGTCCAGTCGTTGTAGTGGTTGTCCAGAGACGCCTTGAACAGCTCGATGCACCGGGCGGACAGCTCGCAGTCCGCGGCGGGCAGCATGGTATTGCACAGCTCCTGCAGAAGCTCGATGTCCTCCATGGAACCCTTATTCAGCGTGATGTCTTTGCCGATGAGGTAGAGCTGCTTGAGGCCGTCCCGGCAGAAGGTGCCCTTGCCGCAGGAGTTCCGCATGGCGGTCTCCGCCACGTCCACCGCCCACTTGACGGGGCACACGTCGTCGGCCTTATTCAAGATCTCGTCGATAGAGGGCAGCAGTTCGGCGGTCTTGTCACAATTCTTGATCATGTTCTGTCCCTCCTCCTCAGTTATTCATGTAGGCGGTCCACACCTTGGGCTTGTGGAGCTGGCAGCGCAGCGGGCACTTCAGGCAGCGCCCGGCCTCGGCCTTCGCTTCGTCCTCGGAGAAGGAGTTGTCCACCCGGTCAAAGTTGTCCCGGCGTTCCTCGCAGGAGAGGATGGACGGCTTGACCCGCTTTTCAAAGGCGAAGCCTTCGATCTTTCCAATGTGAGGGTCGGCCTCGGGCAGGTCGGCCAGATGCTCCTCGATGTTGCCGTCGCCGCCCAGATAGGCGTCCATGAGCTCGGCAGCTTTCCGGCCCCCGGCGATGGCGTCGATGACGGCCTTGGTGCCGGTGATGACGTCGCCGGCGGTGAACACGCCGTCAACGCTGGTGTTGTAACCGCTCTTGCCGGTGGCGGGGTCCACGGGGAAGCCGAACTTGTTCAGCTCCAGACCGAAGCCGACGGTGAGGTCGGTCTTCTGGCCGGAGGCGAAGATGACCACGTCGCAGGGGACGATCTCCTCGGTTCCGGGGACCTTCGTGACCTCCAGCCCGTTGGGGCCGAACTTGAAGTCGGATACGGCCACCACGTTCAGGCCGGTGGCCCGGCCGTTTTCCACGTTGAAGCCGGAGTTGGTATAGCCGGAGTAGACCTTCACGCCCTCTTCCTGAGCCTGCTCGATCTCCTCGTCGTCGGCCAGCATCTTGGCGCGGCTCTCAAGGCACACCACGCTGACCTGTGCGCCCAGCCGGGCGGAGGTGCGGGCGGCGTCGAAGGCCACGTTGCCGCCGCCGAAGACCAGCACCCGGGTGCCCGCGCCCACGTGGGGCTGGAAGCTGTCGGCCTGACCGAGGGCCACGGCCTTCAGGAACTTCAGGGCGGTGGTGTTCTGCTCGTCCACCATGTTGGCGGTGGGGATGACCTTGCCCTCGGACGCGCCCACGGCCACCAGCACGGCGTCGTAGTCCTTCTTCAGGTCGGCGGCGCTGGCGACGTCGGTATTGTACTCCATTTTGATGCCGGACTCGGCCACGATGGTGTCGATCTCCTTCTGGAGGTCGCCCCGGGGCATCCGGTAGGAGGGGATGCCCACGGCCAGCATGCCGCCGGCTACGGGATTGCGCTCGAACACGGTGACGTCGTGGCCCTTTTTGCCCAGATAGTAGGCGGCGGTCATGCCGCAGGGGCCCGCGCCGATAACGGCCACCTTTTTGCCGGTGGCGGGCAGGTGGAAGGCATTTTCCTTCCAGCTCTCTTTGGTGTCATGCTCCACGGCGAAGCGCTTCAGATCCCGGATGGACACGGCCTCGTTGAGGCCCTTGCGCTTGCAGCCCTTTTCGCAGTAGTGGGTGCACACATAGCCCAACGCGTGGGGGAAGGGCACCTTTTCCCGGATGACGCCCACGGCCTTGTCGTACTCTCTGGCGGCGATCATGCGCAGATAGCCGGGGATGTTGATGTGGGCGGGGCACTCCAGCGAGCAGGGGATGAGGGCCTGCTCCCGGGGCACGTCGCTGCGGAACACGCCCTCCTTGTCCTGAAGGGCGCCGGTGGGGCACACCTCCACGCAGGCGCCGCAGAAGCGGCAGTCGGACTCGGGCAGGGAGAAGTCATTGAGCGTGCCCACATAGGTCTCGCCGGTGGCGTCCACCCGGTTGTAGCGCAGCACGTTCACGCCCCGGACGTCATTGCACACCCGGACACAGCGGCCGCACTGGATGCAGCGGATCATGTCCCGGTCGATGAGGGGGTTGTTGGTGTTGAGATTGACGGTCTCCTTATGGAATTCCCGCATGCTGGGGTTGTTGACGCTGGACAGATACTGCTGCAGCGCCTGAAATTCGCAGTTGCCGAAGGAGCGGCAGCCGGTGCACTGGGGGTGGCTGGCCATCATCACCTGCATGGAGGTGCGGCGGATGCTGTCCAGCGGCTCGCCCTTGGTGCGCACTCTCATGCCCTCCCGCACGGTGGTGGTGCAGGAGGTGGTGGGGCCGTCCTGCCCCTCGATCTCCACCACGCACAGCTTGCAGCCGCCCTGAGGCTCCAGGTCGGGATGCGAGCAGATATGGGGGATATAAATGCCGGCGGCGAGAGCGGCGTTGAGCAGGCTCTGGCCCTCCTCGGCCTCGATCTGGGTCCCATCGACCCACAGTTTGACCTTTCCCACGTTACGATACCTCACAATTATGTATTCTTTCGGACCGGCCCATACCGGTCGCTTCCTCACGTCTAAATTAAGACAGCAAATCCTGTGCCAACTTTTTGCCCGCCGTATCCCGCCTGTTTTGGGGCGCTGAAACAGGAACGGAACAGAAAATGTTTCAAAATAAGAATTTGTTTCTGGAAATGTTTCAAACTGAACCTGAAATATTGAAAAATTTGATTGCAAATCGCCGGGAGAAGGAATATAGTATTAACTTGTCCATGCGGCGCGCCCGAGGGGGAAACGGGCGTATTTCCGCTGCAAAAAAGAGAAAAAGAGAGAGGATCCAGTGTGAAAAGCTTTATTCAAGACCTGCGTCGGGAATTTTCCGGCTACAACGGCGCGAAGTTCGCCAAGGACCTGATGGCAGGCATCACCGTCACGGCGGTGGCGCTGCCGCTGGCTCTGGCCTTCGGCGTATCCTCCGGGGCGGACGCCGCCGCGGGACTCATCACCGCCATTCTGGCCGGACTCATCATCGGCTTTCTGTCCGGCGCGTCCTATCAGATCTCCGGCCCCACCGGGGCCATGGCCGCCATTCTGGTGTCCGTGGTGGCGTCCTACGGGATGCAGGGCGTATTTCTTGCCACCCTGATGGCCGGCGTCATTCTGGTGGTCGCAGGGCTGTTCCGGGTGGGGCGGCTGGTGTCCATCATTCCCATGCCCGTCATCACCGGCTTTACCTCCGGCATCGCCATCATCATCGCGCTGGGCCAGCTGGACAATTTCTTCGGTACCGCTTCCACCGTGTCCGGCAATCTGGGCAAGCTGGTGTCCTACTTCCAGAACG
>CAKUKL010000200.1 GCA_934662925.1 uncultured Oscillospiraceae bacterium
GAATGGTCGGCAGCGTCACGAACAGCAGGCTCGGACCCGCGCCGACGTCCTGCCCGTAGGAGAAGCAGGCGGGGATGATGACCAGCGCGGCGACGACGGCGGCAATGGTGTCAAACAGCGCCGTGTGCTGGGCCACGCCCACCACATCCTCGTCCTTGGACAGGTACGCGCCGTAGACGATCATGCCGCTGCCGGTGACGGACAGGGAGAAGAACGCCTGTCCCATGGCCCAGATCCAGATCATGGGATCCTTCAGTGCTTCCCACCGGGGCATGAACATGAAGCGGTAGCCCTCCGCCACGCCGGGCAGAAAGGCCACCCGCACCGCCAGCACCACGAAAATGACGAAAAACAGGGGCATCATGATCTTGTTGGTGCGCTCGATGCTGTGGGCGCCCAGATAGAGGGTGAGCAGCGTACCCACCACCACGATGATGTGGTAGGGGATGACGGAATAGGGCTGGGCGGAGAAGGAGGCGAACCATGCCGCCGTGTCCGCGGTGAGCAGGGTGCCCAGCAGGGAGTCCACCAGCGCCTTGAGGATATAGGTCACGATGACGGCGTAGCCCAGCGCGATGCACAGGGAGCCCGCCAGCGGCAGCCAGCCATCCCGCGGCGGCCTGACCGGCGCAGGTCAGGATGATCCCTGCGGCAAGGCAGCCCGCCAGACACAGCCCGCCCTGTTCGAGGAAGAAGGACAGGAACACCCGGCTCCGGGATGCGCCCAGTCCCCGCATGACGGCAAATTCCATCCGCCGCCCGTTGACCATGAGCCACGAGATGATGAAGCCCAGCAGCCCCACCATGACGAACAGCGCCGGGAAGAGGATGCGGCTGAAGGTGATGTACCGGCCCAGACTGCCCACCGTCTCGGTAAAGCTCTGGTCCCGGAGGAGGAGCGTCGTGCGGTTGCTGGTCGTGGCACCCACCTGGCTGAAGTTCTTGTCCGCCAGATAGTTCCGGAAGGTCTCCAGTTCGTAGGCGGACTTGAGGGTAAAGGTGCAGGTGGAGAAGTTGGTGAGGGAGTAGAAATACTTCTCCATCTCCTCCCGTGTGGTGAAGCGCAGGTTGGGCCGCTCGCCGGGGGCCATCACATCCGTCTCACCGGTGATCCACGCCGGGTCGCCCCAGAAGGACAGGGGGACGTACAGATCCGCTTCGCCGCCGGTCTGATTCACCGAGCCGACGATCAGCAGGATGATGGACGATTCCTGCGTTTCCGTCATGAGGGTCCAGGAGATATTCACCGTAAGGGTATCATCCAGCGACAGGCCGTGGGCGGCCATAAACTCCCGCCCGGCGATGCAGGGGATGGCCTGAGGAGGGTCGCCGTACAGGCCGCCGGAGCCGGGGTACAGGGAGTGGTAGAAGGGGCCGTACTCCGTGTCGGACAGAATGCTTTCGTCCCAGCCGTCCAGCCACTCGACCTCCGGGGTCTGGCTGTTCATATAGGCCGGGGCGGCGTCCAGCGAGTTGAGGGCCACCACTTTGGGCTGGCTGGCGATCCACGCCTTCCGGCGCTCCTGCCCGAAGCTGGTGTTGGCAAAGGCGGGGATCTCGTCCGACAGCCAGTAATTCCAGCCGAGGCTCACCGAGATTTCGGACAGCATCCCGGATTTCCACAGTGTCCGGGCGGCGTCGGCGGACACCACAAGGCCAGTGTTCCGGCGGCCATTGGTGCTCACCGCCTGACCGGTGATGTCGGTGTTCTCATACAGCGCGGCGGTCTGACGGCTCCAGCCTTGAGCCGTGCCCGCCAGAATGCCCAGAAACAGAGCCAGCACCAGCTCCGCCGCGGGCACCACGGCGGAGCGCCATCCGCCCCGGCGGGCGGAGAGGAACGCGAAGCGCAGGGGACCGCCCAGCGCCGTGGATGTGCCGCTCTTCGGCACCCGGACGGAGATCTTGCCCCGTTTTGGGGCGGTCTGCTTCCGGGCCTGCCCGAGGAAGAAGAGGGACAGGAGGAGGGCCAGTGCCAGCACTGCCGCTCCGGCGGCCACGGCGGGCCACAGGGGGGCGGAGATGTCCTCCGCCTGCTCCAGCACCACGCCAACCGCCGCTTCGCTGTACCGCTGGTCGGCGGCGTACAGGCTCTGAGCGGCGGAGAGGGCCATGGAGATCATCCGCCGGAGGGTCAGTCCGCCGAGGAGTGCCCCCAGCACCGCCGCAGTGCCGGACACCTCGGCCCCGCCGGACAGCAGCCACAGCCGGATCTTGCCCGCCGGAGTGCCGAGGGACACCAGCACGGACACCGTTTCCCGCTGGCGGCCGATGAACAGGTAGGCGAACAGGAACAGCACCGCCAGCGCGCCGCAGGCGCTGGCCAGTGTCACCGCCAGCGCGGTGGTCTTCATGGTCTCAAGGGGCTGGGCCGCGGCGGAGTAGCCCTGATCGTACAGTGTGACCCGCACGCCGTCGGGGGCCATGGCCTGTAAGGCGTCCGCCGCCTGCCGGGCCTTGCCGTTGTCCAGCACCGCCCGGCCCAGCTGGTAGCCGAAGAAGGGCCCGCCGAAGTTCCCTTCCGCCGACGATACCCACACCGAGCCCTGATATTCCTTGAGGGGGTTGGTGACGCCTACGACGGTGAGGGTCCGCACGTCGCCGGTGACGGTAAGGCCGTAGCGGTCATCCTCCGCCGATGTCATGAGGGTCAGCTCGATGCTGTCCCCGACGGTCAGTTCCCGGGCGTCGGCGAGGGCGCCGTCGATGACGCACACGCCCGCCTCCCCGGTATCGGGGAAGCGGCCATCCCGCAGGGTGAGATAGCCCTGCTGGAACACCTCGAGGGCGGCGATGTCGTCGCTGGCCTCCAGCGCCACATAGTTGTTGGCCGTCCGGTAGTAGTCGGCGTATTGGGTGAACAGGCTGTCCGTCAGCAGGGGATCGTCGTAGCCGGACAGCTCGGCGTAGGGTTTTGTCTCACAGCCCTCGTAGAAATCCGTGAGGGCGATGGTGCGGGTGGACGCGCCGGTCTCCACGAATTTGCCGTGGATGAGGTAGCTTTTTCCCTTTTCGCCCACAAAGCCGCTGTCGCCGGTCTCGATGGTGACGGCGATGCCGTCCCGGCCCTCCAGAGAGTACAGGCAGTTGGACACAATGGCGTCGTAGCCCACGATGACCTGTTCGGTGCCCATATAGGTGTCCCGGTCGGGGTAATAGAAGTAGTAGGGAATGTCATTGCCGACGCGGTCGGTCAGGTCGATGGTCCCTTCCGGCGTCACCAGCCCGCACTCGCTCTGGTACGTGATGTAGAGGTAGGTGTCCTGATCCGGCTCGGAAGGGATCCACACCAGTTCCCCGGTGACCTGCTTCATCTGGGAGAACAGGGGGATCTCGTCGTCCCCGGTGAGCAGGCCGTCCACATGGAGATGGCAGGTCATGCCGAACTGGTCCAGCGCCAGATAGCGCTCCGGCAGAGCGTCCGCGCCGATCTCGCCGTAGTCATACCGGGCCATGAGGTTGAACACCTGAAAGACCGCGTAATCGCCGTAGGGAATATTTCCCTCCGAGCGGGTATAGCCCTCCATGGAGGCAAGGGCGCGGTCATTGGGCTCCCAGAGCTTTACGCCGGAAACGGCGGACGCCGCGCCGCCGTCCAGCGCGTCAAAGGCCTGACGGGCGTATTCGTCGGCGGCATCCCCGTCGGGATAGTCCCCGCCCAGATATTCCAGCATAGCCACGGAGGTGTACCGCTGGTCCATCTCCGCCAGCGTCCGGCCGCAGTAGGCC
>CAKUKL010000201.1 GCA_934662925.1 uncultured Oscillospiraceae bacterium
ACCCAGCACCAGAAGACCTCCGGCAAGGATCTGACCTACTTCGACCCCGAGACGAACGAGCGCTACATCCCCTATGTCATCGAGCCGTCCCTCGGCGTGGAGCGCAGCGTGCTGGCCGTGCTGGTAGATGCCTATGACGAGGAGGTCGTGGACGAGGCGAAGAACGACGTGCGCACCGTCCTGCGCCTGCATCCGGCGCTGGCCCCCTTCAAGGTGGCCGTCCTGCCCCTGTCCAAGAAGCTGGCCGACAAGGGCCGTGAGCTTCAGGCCGAGCTGTCCAAGTACTTCATGGTGGACTACGACGACGCCGGCTCCATCGGCAAGCGCTACCGCCGTCAGGACGAGATCGGCACCCCCTACTGCGTCACCGTGGACTTCCAGACCGTGGGCACCGACACGGACGAGGCGGATCACGCCGTCACCATCCGCGACCGCGACACCATGGAGCAGGTGAGAGTTCCTATCTCCGAACTGAAGGCGTGGCTGGACGAGAAGCTGGCGTTCTGAGCCAACATCTGAACCATGCAGCAACAGCAGGCGCCGTCGGAAAGACGGCGCCTGCTGTGTCCTGCGGCGATTTCCAGCGCCGCGGCAATTTTTGCTCTTGCGCCCGCGCGGGTTTTATTGTATAATATTTCACGCACCTGCCGGTGTGATGGAATTGGTAGACGTAGTGGACTCAAAATCCACCGCCAGCGATGGCGTACCGGTTCGAGTCCGGTCACCGGCACCAAAAAGCGAGACACGATGAAAATCGTGTCTCGCTTTTTATTTAATATCTGTATTTGCCGGAAAATCGGCGAATATGAAAAAGGAGGATCCAGGGACTTTGCCCCTGAACAATTCTTTATAGCTTGCCGGGCCAACGATTGGTGCCTGCGCCAAGTTTTTTCTGCGCAAAACACTTTGACGGATGTGCGGGCCGAAGCCTGTTTATGTGCCGCTCTGCGCGCCCCGCGCCTGTCCCGCTTTCCGCCGGATAGCCCAGACGATGAGGTCTGCGGCCAGCACGAAAACACCCCGGACGATCCCGCTGATGGCCATGTAGGTGTAGTCGCCGAAACCGTGGAAGCCGTCGAACCAGCTCCACGGGGCGGTGACCGCCAGCGCGCCGCCCGCCAGAACGGCCAGCAGCAGGAGCTTTATCCGCAGGGAGCCTGGGGCCTTCCGGGTCTGGTCCGCGATGAGCAGGGCCAGCAGCGCCAGCCGGAACAGAAGGTACACCGCCAGCGACGCGCCCTCGCACCCCCGCACCAGCCGGAACCGCAGCTGCACCACCTCATTATATGCGGACAGACTGTCCGGCGGGATGGCCCGGTCAATGCCGAACTGGAACGCCGCGCACAGCAGCAGCCCCGCCAGATAGCAGGCCAGCACGATCCACGCCGCCCGCCGGAGCCGGAGGGCTTTCTGCTCATCCCGGTCGCCGTAGAGCAGCGTCTCCACCGGCACGCGGTACAGCTCCGCCAGCCGCCCCAGCGTGTCGAGGTCGGGCTGGGTCCGGCCTGTCTCGTAGTTGGAGACGGTCTGCCGGGTGGTATGGAGCTGCTCCGCCGCCTGCTCCTGCGTCATGCCCAGCCGGGCGCGGCAGGCCTTGAGGTTCTGATGAATGTTCATGGGTGTTCCCTCCGTTTCTGCCTCCAGTGAACCATAAAACCCCCGGAAAAGGCAAGCAAAGTTTCCTTGCGCCGGGGTTTTTATCCCGCAAAAGTGAAAAAACGCCCGGGAGCGTGCGCTCCCGGGCGTTTTCTGTTTTCTCAGTGCTTCAGGTTGAAGAACGCCTTGCGGCCCAGATACTGGGCGCTGTCGCCCAGCTCCTCCTCGATGCGCAGGAGCTGGTTGTACTTGGCGACCCGGTCGGTGCGGGAGGGAGCGCCGGTCTTGATCTGGCCGGCGTTGGTGGCCACGGCGATGTCGGCGATGGTGGTGTCCTCCGTCTCGCCGGAGCGGTGGGAGACCACGGCGGTGTAGCCCGCGCGGTTGGCCATCTGGATGGCGTCCAGCGTCTCGGTGAGGGTACCGATCTGGTTGACCTTGATGAGGATGGAGTTGGCGATGCCCTTCTCGATGCCGGTGGACAGCCGTTCCACGTTTGTGACGAACAGGTCGTCGCCCACCAGCTGCACCTTGGAGCCGATGGCCTTCGTCAGCATGGTCCAGCCGTCCCAGTCCGTCTCGCCCATGCCGTCCTCCAGAGAGATGATGGGGTAGGTCTCCACGAACTTCTTCCACATATTGACCAGCTGCTGCTTCGTCATGGTCTTCCTGGCCTTGGGCAGGTCGTAGCAGCCGGTCTCCTCGTTGTACCACTCGGAGGTGGCGGCGTCGATGGCGATCATGAAGTCGTCATAGGGCTTGTACCCGGCGGCCTCGATGGCGGCGACGATGGCTTTCAGGGCGTCCTCATCCTTCTTCAGGTTGGGGGCGTAGCCGCCCTCGTCGCCTACGCCGGCGGCGGGGGTGCCGTTTTCCTTCAGGACGGTCTTCAGGGTGTGGAAGACCTCAGCGCACATGCGCAGGGCCTCGCGCCAGCTCTTGGCGCCCACGGGCATGACCATGAACTCCTGGATGTCCACGTTGTTGGTGGCGTGCGCACCGCCATTCAAAATGTTCATCATGGGCACGGGCAGGGTCTTGGCGTTCACGCCGCCCAGATAGCTGTACAGGGGCAGGCCCAGGCTCTCGGCGGCTGCCTTGGCGCAGGCCAGGGAAGCGCCCAGAATGGCGTTGGCGCCCAGACGGCCCTTGTTCGGGGTGCCGTCGAGCTCGATCAGGAGCTTGTCGATGGAGGTCTGGTCCAGCACGTTCAGGCCGATGAGGGCTTCGGCGATCTCTTCGTTCACGTGCTCCACGGCCTGCTCGACGCCTTTGCCCAGATAGCGGCTCTCGTCGCCGTCCCGCAGCTCGCAGGCCTCATAAATGCCGGTGGACGCGCCGGAGGGCACGGCGGCACGGCCCACAACGCCGTCGTCCAGCGTCACTTCCACCTCTACGGTGGGATTGCCGCGGGAGTCAAGGATCTCGCGGGCCACAACGTCAACGATCTCGATCATGCTTTTCATGGGAATTGCTCCTCTCTTCGTTCAGGGTGTTGTAAAATAAAATCAGTGGATTCAATTGACGATCAGGGTGCTGCCGCTCATTTCGTCCGGCTTGTTCAGCCCCATAAGGTCCAGCATGGTGGGGGCCAGATCGGCCAAGCGGCCGTCCCGGAGCTTCACATCGGTGCCCACGATGCAGCAGGGCACCAGATTGGTGGTGTGGGCGGTGAAGGGGGTGCCGTCCTCCGAGCGCATATGCTCGGCGTTGCCGTGGTCGGCGGTGATGATGGTGACGCCGCCCATTTTCGCCGTGGCCTCCACCACCTTGGCCACGCCCTCGTCCACCGCTTCGGCGGCCATCACGGCGGCGTCGAACACGCCGGTGTGCCCCACCATGTCGCAGTTGGCGAAGTTCAGGATGATCACGTCGTACTTCCCGCTCTCGATGCGGTGGACGGCCTCGGCGGCCACCTCCGGCTCGCTCATCTCTGGCTGGAGGTCATAGGTAGCCACCTTGGGGGAGGGGATGAGACAGCGGTCCTCGCCGGGGAACACCCGCTCCTCGCCGCCGTTGAAGAAGAAGGTGACGTGGGCGTATTTTTCCGTCTCCGCGATGCGCAGCTGGGTCATGCCCAACTGGGACAGATACTCGCCGAAGATGTTGGTGAGCTTCTCCCGGGGG
>CAKUKL010000202.1 GCA_934662925.1 uncultured Oscillospiraceae bacterium
GCGACGGCGGCGCTTGTACCGGGGCCGGATGACGGCCAGCCAGATGATGAGCGTCAGGATGAGCACCACGGCCAGCACGATGAGGGCCTTGACCCACCACAGGGACAGGTAGTCCTTTGTGGTCTTGACGTAGTACAGGAAGTCGGAGCGGGCCACATCGTAGGCGGCGGTCATGTCCAGCGTACCGTAGGCGGTGCCGTTATAGACGAGGGTGACGGTGCCCAGCTTCTGGCCCGCCTCCACGGGGGCCTCCACGCTGTCCACGCAGTCGATCTGGAATTCCAGCTTGGAGGAATCGTAGTCCTTGGGCATGGTGGCCTCGATGGAGCCGTAGGGCTGGACGGTGACATGGTCGCTGTCGTCCGACAGGGTGACGGGCACCTCCCGGATGGCCCGGGTGTCACTCTCGTCCAGCAGGGTGACCCGGCGGAAGTTGTCAAAGGCCCATTCCAGCAGGCGCTTGGACTCCCGGAAGGAGTAGCGGGTGGTGGTGCCGTCGGAATTCTTCACCGTCTCCGCCCCCAGCACCACGCAGTAGTAGGTGCGGCCGTCGCCGTCCACGGCGGCGGAGGCGAGGCAGTAGCCCGCCGGGGTGGTGAAGCCGGTCTTGATGCCGATGGCCTTGGAATAGGTGTAGCCCGCGATCTTCCAGCTGTCCAGCAGGGCGTTGGTGGTGTAGAGCGTCCGCTCCTTCGCCAGATTGGTGGCGGGGATGACGTGCTTGGCGGTGGAGACGATGGTGCGGAAGGTCTCGTACTCCATGGCCGCCCGGCACATGAGGTAGATGTCGTAGGCGGTGGTGTAGTGGTTCTCGTCGTGCAGGCCGTTGGGGTTGGCGAAGTGGGTGTCGTCCATGCCCAGCTCCTTAGCCTTGGCGTTCATCATGTCCACAAAGCCGCTGACCGAGCCGCCCACCGTCTCCGCCAGAATGTTGCACGCTTCGTTGGCGGAGGACACAAGGTCGCAGTACAGCAGCTCCTCCACCGTCAGGATCTCGCCGGCCTGAATGGCGGGGTCGGCGGTGGAGCTGCCCTCCGGCAGGGCCACGGCGGCGGGGGAGGCGGTGATCTGCTGGTCCAGCGACAGCTGGCCCCCGGCGATGGCCTCCATGACCAGCAGGGAGGTCATAACTTTGGTGATGGACGCGGGGTACATCCGCTCATGGGCATTGTGGTCGTAGAGCACGTCGCCGTAGTCGCCGTCCACCACCACGGCGGCCCGACAGTTGGCCTCCGGGTCGTCCAGAGCGGCGGCGGGGAGGACGCACAGGGACAGCAGAACGAGAAAAGCCGTCAGGCCGGAAAGAATTCGATATTTTTTCATAGGAAACTCCCGATTCTTATGTTATAATGAAGTATAACGGCTCCGCGCCGCCGATCCGGGCGGTGGAGCGGCAAATATATAAGGTAGACATAACGCATTATAGCAAACTCCGCGCGGCGGCGCAACCGCAGGGCGAAAGTTTTCGAAAATCGTAAAAAATGACGAGGGGGCGGGGAAAATGAAGCTGTCCAGAGCGGAATGGGCTATGATCTGGATCGCCACGGTGATGCTGGCGCTCATGGCGGGCTGGCAGCTTGGCTCGGGCAGCGTCCGGCGGCTGGAGCGCCTGTCCGCCCCGGCGGCGGTGGCGTCCGCCCTGCCGGAGGAGCCGTCCCCCTCGGAAAGCGAGGAACCGGCGGGGCCGGTGGACCTCAACACGGCGGACGTGGAAGAGCTGATGACCCTCCCCGGCATCGGGGAGACCCGGGCGAAGGCCATCGTGGCCTACCGGGAGGAGCACGGGCCGTTCACATATGTGGAGGACCTCATTCAGGTGCCGGGCATCGGCGAAGGGATCTTGGAGGGCCTGATGGATCAGGTCACGGTAGGAGGAATGGAACATGCCGAAAATTCTGGTAGTTGATGACGAAAAGGTGCTGGTCAAGGGCATCAAGTTCAACCTTGAAAACGAAGGGTATCAGGTGGAAGTGGGGTACGACGGCGAGGAGGCGGTGGAAAAGGCCCGCACCGGCCGGTTCGACCTTGTGATCCTCGACCTGATGATGCCGAAGATCGACGGGCTTCAGGCGTGCATGAAGATCCGGGAGTTTTCCAACGTGCCGGTGATCATGCTCACCGCCAAGGGGGAGGACGCGGATAAGATCATCGGCTTCGAGTGCGGGGCGGACGACTATATCACAAAGCCCTTCAACATTCTGGAGGTCAAGGCCCGGGTGCGGGCCCTGCTGCGCCGGGCGGGCCAGACCGCCCAGCAGCAGCGCAGCGCCAACCGGCTGGAGCGGGGGCCCATCGCCATCGACGTGGCGGAGCGGGCGGCATGGAAGGACGGGCAGCCGGTAGAGCTGACGGCCAAGGAGTTTGACCTCATGGAGCTGTTCCTGCGGAACCCGGGCCGGGTATACAGCCGGGAGAACCTGCTGAATCTGGTGTGGGGCTACGAGTATATCGGGGAATTCCGGACGGTGGACGTCCATGTCCGCCGCCTGCGGGAAAAGCTGGAGCCAGACCCGGCAAACCCGGAGTATATCCTCACCAAATGGGGCGTGGGGTACTATTTCAGCAACAGCTGAGCGAAAGCTGAACGAGACGGCGCGGAAGGGCGGTGAACGGCCATCAAGACGAAAAAACACGGAAAAAACGCCGCTGAAACGGAAGAAAACCCCACTGAAATTCGCGGAAAAAACGCGAAAAACAGCGAAAAAAGCGGCGAAAATTCCGCCGGAAAAGATGACGCCGGGCGGGTCCCTCTGCGGTACAGCATCCAGACGAAGTATGTGCTGACCTATCTGCTGCTCATCGCGCTGGTGCTCATCCTGCTGAACACCTACCCGCTGTTCATGGCCCAGAAGATGGTGTTCCAGTCCAAGGAAAGCTCTCTGCGGCGGCAGGCGCTGGCCATCGGCACGGCGCTGAGCGTGTCCGAGACCCTCACCGCCGAGGGTGTAGAGCAGGCGGTGCTGCTGCTGGAGGAGCTGTCCGCCACCCGCATTCTGGTGACGGACGCCTCCGGGCTGATTTTGTACGACACGTCGGAGATCGACAACCGCCTGTACGACTACGCCCTGCTGGGCGAGGTCGCGGCGGCGCTGGACGGCCGGGACGTGTTCCGGTCGGAGTACCGGGAGGGGGCCTTCCGCAGCCGCGCGGCGGTGCCGGTGGTGTACCGGGGCGTGACGCTGGGCGCGGTGTACCTCTACGAATACGATACGGAGCAGGCGGCGCTGCTGCTGTCCATCCAGTCCAACCTGCGGTACATCTCCCTCATCATCGGCGGCGTGTCGCTGCTGATGTCGCTGGTGCTGAGCAAGGCTCTGACCCGGAACGTGGGCCAGCTGCTGCGGGCCATCCGCACCGTGCGGCAGGGCGAGTACAGCCACCGCATCCAGATGCGCAGCCGGGACGAGCTGGGCCAGCTGGCCGGGGAGTTCAACCAGCTCACCGGGCGGCTCCAGACCACGGAGGAGGCCCGGCGGCGGTTCGTGTCCGACGCGTCCCACGAGCTTAAGACGCCGCTGGCGTCCATCCGCCTGCTCACCGACTCCATTCTCCAGACGGAAAATGTGGACATGGACACGGTGAAGGAATTCGTGGCCGACATCGGCGAGGAGGCCGAGCGGCTCACCCGCATCAGCGAAAAGCTCCTCACCCTCACCCGGCTGGACGCAAAGCCAGACCCGGTGCGGGAGGTGGTGGAGCTGGGCGCGGTGGTGGAC
>CAKUKL010000203.1 GCA_934662925.1 uncultured Oscillospiraceae bacterium
GTCTGGCGGACAAGCATCAGGTGCCCTGGCAGATGAAGCACTATCTGGCGGGCGGCACCGACGCCGGAGCCATCCACCTCACCCGGGGCGGCGTGTATACCGGCGGCATTTCCATCCCCTGCCGCTATGTCCACTCCCCCATGGAGATGGTGGACAAGAATGACGTCAAAGCCTGTGCCGATCTGGTCGCCGCATTCGCGGAAGCCAAGCTGGAGAAAGAGTGTTAAGTAATATGCCTTTGCAGATTTCCGAGCGAGTCCGCCTGCTTGCGGAGCAGGCGGAGGCCGCCCTTTCCGAGCAGTTTTCCCGCATCGACTCCATCGCGGAGTACAATACCCACCGGGTGCTGGCCGCCTTTCGGGATCACCGGGTAGCGGAGAGTTACTTTGCCGGCACCACCGGCTACGGCTATGACGATCTGGGCCGGGATCAGCTGGATCTCATTTACGCCGACCTCTTCGGCACGGAGGACGCGCTGGTGCGCGTCGGCTTTGTCAACGGCACCCACGCCATCTCCTCCGCGCTGTACGGCGTGCTCCGGCCCGGCGACGTGCTGGTGTCCGCTGTCGGCGCACCCTACGACACCCTTCTGGGGGTGATCGGCGTGGTGGATAAGGGCCCCGGCTCCCTGAAGGACTTCGGCGTCGGCTACCGTCAGGTGGACCTCACGCCGGATGATCAGCCCGATCTGGAGGGCCTTGCCGCCGCGGTCCGGGAGAAAAACGTCAAGGCCGTCCTCATCCAGCGCTCCAAGGGCTATGCCACCCGGGCGTCCCTGTCGGTGGACGAGATCGGCAAAATGTGTGAGATCATCCGGGCCAATAACCCGGACGCCGCCATTCTGGTGGACAACTGCTACGGCGAGTTTGTAGAGCGTCAGGAGCCCACCCATGTGGGCGCGGATCTGGTGGTTGGCTCCCTCATCAAGAACCCCGGCGGCGGCCTCGCCCCCACCGGAGCCTATCTGGCTGGCCGTCACGACCTCATTGAGGGCACGGCCATGCGCCTGACCTGCCCGGGCATCGGCAAGGAATGCGGCGCCACGCTGGGCAACAACCGCCTGCTGTATCAGGGTCTGTTCATGGCTCCCCACACCGTGGCACAGGCGGTGAAGACCGCCGTGTTCGGCGCCAAGATTATGGAGTTGTTGGGATACTGCACTGAACCGACCTCCGACGTCGTCCGGCACGACATTATCCAGATGATCCATTTGGGCAGCCCGGACGCCGTGGTGCGCTTCTGCAAAGGCATCCAGTCCGGCGCGCCGGTGGACTCCTACGTGACACCGGAGCCGTGGGATATGCCGGGGTACGACAGTCAGGTCATCATGGCGGCAGGAGCGTTCATTCAGGGTGCGTCCATCGAGCTTTCCGCCGACGCCCCCATGCGGGAGCCGTACACCGTCTATATGCAGGGCGGCCTTACCTACGAATCCGGCAAGGCCGGGATCATGCTGGCGGTGGAGGAGCTTCTGAAGGCCTGACATAGGTCAGGCCCGCCAAAGCATACAGTTGCCCGAAGGGGGTGACTGTATGCGGATGCCGCTGCGCCGGAAACTGGTCCGCCTGCGGGACTGGAAATGCCCGGCTTTTCTGCCGGTCCTACTGACGGCGGCGCTGCTGTTCACGGGCTTCCGCGCTGTTTTCAATGCCCGCCTGCGCCCGGCCATTGAGACGATGGCGGTGAGCAGCGCGAAAAACCGCATTTCTGAGACGGTGAGCCGGGCGGTGGCGGACTGCGTCGCGGAGCAGCAGCTGAGCTATCAGGACTTCATCACCATGGAGACGGACGCCTCAGGGCAGATCACCTGCCTGACCAGCAACCTGTCCGCCGCCAGCCTGCTGCGCCGGGAGATCGTCGGGTATATCACCGAGGAGCTGGACGCCCTCCGGCAGGAATCCTTCGGCATTCCGGTGGGAACGCTCACCGGCTGGCTGCTCCTGTCCGGGAAGGGTCCGTCTATTCGGGTAGAACTGCTGTCCTTCGGCGACGTGGACACCCAGCTCAGCCAGCGCTTTGAGGAAGCGGGTATCAATCAGACCCTGCATCAGGTGTTTCTGGATGTAAACGTGACCGTGTATCTGCTGATCCCGGGAGAGACGCTGACCGCGGAGACGGTCAGCCGCATCTGCGTAGCGGAAACGGTCATTGTGGGGCAGGTGCCTGACACTTATCTTTACGTGGGAAACGGAGAAAATCAGTATGGATGAGCTGCAGCAGATCGAGCAACTGCGCAAAACGCTCAACGAGCATAATTACCGCTATTACGTGCTGGACGATCCGTCCATTTCAGACTTTGAATACGACAAAATGCTACGCCAGTTGGAAGAGCTGGAAGCCGCCCATCCCGAAGCTGTCACGCCGGACTCACCGACCCAGCGGGTGGGCGGCAAAGCGCTGGACAGCTTTCAGCAGGTGGTGCACCGGGTACCGCTCCAAAGCCTTCAGGACGTATTTTCGCCCGAAGAGCTGTCTGATTTCGACCGCCGGGTGCGGGAGACCGCCCCGCAGGCGGAATATCTGCTAGAACCGAAGGTTGACGGCCTGTCCGTAGCTCTGGAGTACGAAAACGGCGTATTTGTCCGGGGCGCGACCCGGGGAGACGGCACGGTGGGCGAGGATGTGACGGAAAATCTCCGCACCATCAAGTCCATTCCCATGGCCTTAGAGGGTGCACCCAACAGTCTTATTGTGCGCGGCGAGGTGTATATGCCGCGCCGTACCTTCGAGCGCCTCAACGAACAGCGGGAGCTGGAGGGCCAGCCGCTGTTTGCCAATCCTCGTAATGCCGCCGCCGGTTCCATGCGGCAGCTCGACCCCAAGGTCGCCGCCGCCCGGGGGCTGGACATCGTGATCTTCAATATCCAGTACACCGACGGGCGGCAGTTCGACACGGACAGCGACAGTCTGGACTGGCTCCGCAGCCTGCGCTTCAAGGTCATCGACTACTCGAAGTCCGAAAAGATCGACGAGGTCATGGAACGTATCCTTCAGCTGGGGGATACCCGGGAAAAATACCCCTTTGATATCGACGGCGCAGTTGTAAAGCTGAATAACCTTACAGATCGCGCCACGCTTGGAGAAACAGCAAAATTTCCCCGCTGGGCGGCGGCCTATAAGTACCCGCCGGAGCAGAAGGAAAGCATCGTCCAGCAGATCGTCATTCAGGTGGGCCGGACAGGCGTTCTGACTCCGAAAGCGGTGGTCAGCCCCGTGCGGCTGGCCGGAACTACCGTGACCAATGCCACGCTGCACAATCAGGACTTTATCCGGGACAAGGACATCCGGGTGGGTGACACCGTGATCGTGCAGAAGGCAGGGGAGATCATCCCGGAAATCGTCTCGGTCGTAAAAGAAAAGCGTCCCGAGGGGACGCAGCCTTATGAATTCCCTGCGGTGTGCCCCGTATGCGGCGCGCCGGTAGAACGGGATGAGGACGGCGCGCACATCCGCTGCACCGGCGCGGAATGCCCGGCGCAGCTGCTCCGCAACCTGACCCACTTCGCCAGCCGGGATGCCATGGACATCGAAGGCCTTGGCCCTGCAGTAGTGGAGAGCCTCGTCAACGCCGGACTGCTCAAAACCCCCGGCGACCTGTACCATCTGGACCGGGACCGCGTGGCGGAGCTGGACCGGATGGGGAAGAAGTCGGCGGACAATCTGCTGGCCGCCATCGAGCGCTCCAAGGGGAACGATCTGTCT
>CAKUKL010000204.1 GCA_934662925.1 uncultured Oscillospiraceae bacterium
TGCTCATTTTCAGTCTCGCAAATTTTGCGGGACTTTTTTCATTTCTGCTATTGACTTTTGTTTGCAGGACTCCTTTCATGAAAGGTGTCAAGAAAAGTGCTTCACCCTTTCCTTTTACACCTTCTGCGATTTGTCATTGACAAACAGGCCCGCTGTGTTATATCATCATATAGTCAATTGAATACCCTTATCGAGAGTGGTTGAGGGACCGGCCCTATGAAACCACGGCAACCTGCGCTGCAAGGTGCCAATTCCGGCGGAAACGCAAGATGAGGATGAAACATATCATCACGGCCCGCCGATCTCCGGCGGGTTTTTTCATCCCCCAGACAGAAAGGAAAGAATGACTATGGCAAAAAGACTGTTTACCTCTGAATCGGTGACCGAGGGTCACCCCGATAAGATCTGCGACCAGATCTCCGACGCGGTGCTGGACGCAATTCTGGAACAGGACCCCAACGCCCGCGTGGCCTGCGAGACCACCGCTTCCACCGGCCTTGTCCACATCATGGGCGAGATCACCACCTCCTGCTACGTGGACATCCCCAGGATCGCCCGGGGCGTCATCCGCGACATCGGCTATGACCGGGCCAAGTTCGGCTTCGACAGCGAGACCTGCGCCGTCATCACCAACATCGACGAACAGTCCGCTGATATCGCCATGGGCGTTGACAAGGCGCTGGAGGCCAGGGAGGGCGAGCTGACCGACGATCTGGACGGCGGCGCCGGCGATCAGGGCATGATGTTCGGCTACGCCTGCCGGGAGACGGCGGAGCTCATGCCCCTGCCCATCTCTCTGGCACACAAGCTGGCCCAGCGGCTCACCGCCGTGCGCAAGGAGGGCCTTGTGGACTACCTCCGTCCCGACGGCAAGAGTCAGGTCACCGTGGAGTACGACGACGCGGGCAAGCCCGTCCGAGTGGATACCGTGGTGCTGTCCACCCAGCACGGCCCCGAAGCCAGCCTTGAGCAGATTCGTAAGGACATGATCGAGCTGGTCATCCGGCCCACCATCCCGGCGGAGCTGCTGGATGAGAACACTAAAATTTATGTCAACCCCACCGGCCGCTTTGTCATCGGCGGCCCGCAGGGCGACTCCGGTCTCACCGGCCGCAAGATCATCGTGGATACCTACGGCGGCTCCGCGCCCCATGGCGGTGGCGCCTTCTCCGGCAAGGACCCCACCAAGGTGGACCGCTCCGCCGCCTACGCCGCCCGCTGGGTGGCCAAGAACGTGGTGGCCGCCGGTCTGGCCGACCGCTGTCAGGTCCAGCTGGCCTACGCCATCGGCGTGGCCCGGCCCGTGTCCGTCCGGGTGGATACCTTCGGCACCGGCACTGTCTCCGACAGCGCGCTGGAGGACGCGGTGGAGAAGGTCTTTGACCTGCGACCCACCGCCATCATCAGCCGACTGGACCTCTGCCGTCCCATTTACCGTCAGGTGGCCGCCTACGGCCACTTCGGCCGCCCCGAGCTTGATCTGCCTTGGGAGCGCATCGATATGGTGGACGTGCTGAAAGCGGCGCTGTAAGCCGGCAGTTTCCGGGCGGCCGAATACGCGCCGGGTGGCGCGTCCCAAGGTTTTGGCGCAGCCAAAATCTTGCCGCAGGGCGAATTCACTTCGCCCGAGGATCATAAAAAGCGGGGTCCCCGCGAAATGAAACATTTCGTGGGGTACGCCCCGAGCTGGACCTCCCGTGGGAGCGGACGGACATGGTAGATGCGCTGAAAGCGGCCCTGTAAAAGGGGCCCCGGGAAAGCCGCAGGCTTTTCCGGGGAGAGGAGACGCAGCGGAGAGAGCGAGCTTTTGCCGGAAGGCGGAAGCGAACGGTTCGGAGTTTGCGTTGACGAAAAGCGGCGCTGTAAATTACACACAAAATCGCAGACCGGCAATTTGCCGGTCTGCGATTTCCTTTCGTATTCATTTGTTCACACTTTTGCGGTTGCGCTCGTCCGGTGGTTATGGTATACTAAACTGCCTGTAATAACTGCCGCCGGATCGTCCGGCGGTTTCCATAATACCGAATATACCGATCGGAAAGGTGATCTGATGAATACTCTTACGGCAACCCGGCAGTTCATGCACCGCCGGCTCCCGCTGATTTTGACCATTTACATCCTCATCCAGCCCCTGCTGGACGTGCTGACCAACTTCGGCGCGGAGGCCGGGCACTCCCTTACCGCCGGGACCGTGGTGCGGGCGCTGTTTCTGGCGTTCGCCTTCCTGTATACCCTGTTTTCCGAGAATTTCGAGGGCAAGAAGCTGTGCCTGATCGCTCAGGGTGCGCTGACGGCCTATCTGCTCCTGTTTATGATCTACATGTTCTCGCTGGGCGGCGTGTCCCTGTGCGTGGCCAACGTCAAGGAGCTGGTGAAGGTCTTTTTCGCCCCCTATGTGATCATTTTCCTCTATACGGTGTACCGCCAGATGGGCTATCTGGTATCCAGCCGGACCATCGCCATCACCGGCGGCATTTACGCCGGGGTCATCCTCTTCGCCTACCTCACCGGCACCAGCGGCGTGTCCTACGGCAACTCCGGCTACGGCTTCAAGGGCTGGTTCTACGCCGCCAACGAGGTGAGCTGCGTCATCGCCCTCACCGCGCCCGTGCTCATTTACTACTGCCTCAAGCAGATCCCCACGATCACGAAAAAGACGTGGTGGAAGGGCGTGCTTATCGCGCTGGCCTTTATCGCGCTGGTGTTCAGCGCCAACTTCCTCGCCACCAAGATCATCTTCGGCATCACCCTGATCTACTGCCTTGCCGCCTTCGTGTGGTCGCTGGTCCGGGCCGTCCAGACCCGCAGCCGCGGTATGATCTGGCGTTTTATCGTCTCGGCGGTGCTGGTGGTGCTCATGGCGCTGTTCTATCTCAGATCCCCCCTCCGGGGCTACATCGACAACATCTACGTTGAAATGGCGCACAAGGATTCGGAGCTGGTGGCCATTTCGCTGGGCCTTGAGGTTCAGGAGGCCAGCGCCGGCACGTGGCTGCGCAGCTTCCTTGACGTGGAGGGCAGCTTCATGGCCAAGCTGGACTGGCTGCTCAGCCGCCGCCTGCTCACCTCTGCCTCCAGCCTTCAGGTTTATCTGGACGGCGGCCTGCTGGCCAAGCTGCTGGGCATCGGCTACGCCAACGCCCCCAGCTACACCCGCAGCGTGGAGTTCATGATCGAGATGGACCCCTTCGCCCTGCTGGTGCGCCACGGGATTCTGGGCTTTGCCCTTTACTTCGTGCCCTATCTGGTCAGCGTCGTCTACGCCATCGTGCAGTTCTTCAAGCACCCGGTGAAGCGGCTGATGTCGCTGAAATACTGCTCCTACCTCTATTCCGCGCTGGCGGCCTTCGGCATCTCCATCGTCGCCGGTCACGCGCTGGTGTCTCCCGGCGTGTCCATCTTCGTGCTGGTGGTGGCGCTGAGCCTGTGGGTGCAGACGCAGGAGCAGAACCGCGCGCTGAAGGCGGCGTGATCATGCAATGTCAAAAGAGCTCCTCCGCAGTTGCGGAGGAGCTCTTTATTATTGTATTTGCCGGAGGCTCCGGCGAAGCAGAGGGTTTTGCCCCTCAGGGCGAGTTACTTTCTGTGCAAACAGAAAGTAACCAAAGAGTTGTTCAGGGGCGAAAATACGGATTCGACATCGGGCGCTGAAGTTCGCGCCCTCGCTCATAGTATTTTCCCCCTGAAAA
>CAKUKL010000205.1 GCA_934662925.1 uncultured Oscillospiraceae bacterium
GCCGGTAGGGCGGGCGGCGCTTCAGGTCCTCGACGAGGGCGCTGGTGGAGGTGAGAAAGTCGTCCGGCTCCGCCGGGACCCCCAGCCGGGCCAGCTTTTCGATGTACGTCTCCACCGAGCGGGAGGAGTTGTTGGTGAGGAAGAGGTATTTGCCGCCCGTCTCCCGGACGTAGTCCAGAAAGGGCAGCGTGCCGGGGAACAGCGACTCGTCCAGATAGATGGTGCCGTCCATGTCCAGCAGGAAAAATCGTTTTTGAGAAAGCTCCGCCATATTGGGCCTCCGAAATGCAGTCTGAGGACATTATAGCGGATACCGTCGGAAATTGCACCCCCGAATTGCAAAACAGCGTAAAATCCTGGTCAGTTTTTTGTTTTTCGCCGCCGTGGGAGGATGCCCTGGGCCTGAAGGGCGGCCAGATAGACCACCGTCCCCAGCGCCGCTCCCAGCAGGCAGGCGGGGACGGCGGGCACGCCGCCGTCGGCGCAGCTCCGGGCGAACAGGTTGGCGCACAGCCCCATGAGCACTGCCGCCAGCAGCGGGCACAGGAACCACTCCGCCAGCCTTGGCCGGAGATGGGCGCATCGCAGCACGGACACGAGGTTCATGGCCATCCCCGCCAGCGACGACAGCACGAATCCCGCCGCGAAGCCCCCGAGTCCCCACCGGGCCACGGTGAAAAAGGTGAACAGGAGCTGCACCGCGTCGCTGACGATGGCGTTCCGGGCGGCGAGACCCTGACGGCACACGCCGTTGAGAGCCCCGGACAGCACGGACTGGTAGCAGCTGAGCAGCGTCCCCACGGCCAGCGGCAGCATCAGCTCCCCCGCCGACGGCTCGTTGAACACCGCCCGGGCGATGCGGGGGCCGAACACCGCCAGCAGCGCCATGGCCGGGGCCATCAGGCAGGACACGGCGGACAGCGTCCGGTCGAGAAACTGCCGGGCGGCCCCGCCGTCCCCGAGGGCGGTCTGCCGGGCCAGATTGGGGGCCAGCACCAGACACAGCGCCCCGATGAAGCCGGTGGGCAGGCTCAGCATTGGCATGGTCATGCCGCACAGCACGCCGAAGGCGGAGATGGCCGCCGACGGCTCCATGCCGCCCTCCACCAGCTTCGCGGGGATGAGTACCGCGTTGGCCGAGCCGAGAAAGGTGCCCAGCAGGGACGTGGCCGCCACCGGCAATGCGATGGACAGCAGCTGGCCCCAGCGGGTGACCTCCCGTGGGGCGGCCCGGCTGCCCGACCGCCACCACCGGCGGAACAGCGCCGTCAGCGCCAGCGCGGAAAACACCTCGCAGACGACCATTCCCGCCACGATGACCCCCACCGTCTCCTCCCGGCTCCGCCGGGGCAGGAGGAGCAGCAGCCCCAGCACCGCCCCCGTGCGGATGAGCTGCTCCGCCGTCTCGGTGGCGGCGGGGGGACGGACAAGGCCGATGCCGTAAAAGCAGTGCTTGTGTAGATTTTCTACCCCGGTGAGCAGCACGCAGGGCACGAGAAGGATGATGCCCAGCTGGGTGCGGGCGTCCCCCAGCAGATAGACGGAAATGGGGTCGGAGCAGGCGATGAGCACCGCCCCCAGCGGCAGGGCGGCGCAGAAAAACAGAACGAGGGCGCGGTTTTTCGCCTGCCGCACCGCGCCCCGGTCCCCGAGGGCGGAATATCGGGCGGACAGGGTGGACACCGCCACGGTCAGGCCGATGGCGGTGAGGGACATGAGGGTGGAGTACACCGGCATGATGAGCTGGTAAAGCCCCATGGTCTCCGCCCCCACAAGGCGGGAGAGGGCGATGCGGTAGCCGAAGCCCACCAACTGGGAGAACAGCCCCACGGCGGTGAGCAGCACGGTGCCGGACAGCAGAGAGGACAAGGCGGGAGCCTCCTTTCGGCGCGCGGCGGCGCGCGCGGATCATGTGCTATCCTATGAACACCGGCGGCCCGCCATGTGGAAAAATCGGCGGGACAGGCCGGGCGCGGCGGTCGGGAAAATAAAAAATCATCCGCTCCCCGGAGGGGCAAAGGGCGAAAAATAGGAAAGTTGGCCCTTTACAACCGGCGAAATATCTTATACAATATTAGTCAGTTAACTGAAACTGCTGTTTAACGCTGTTTTTGGAGGTACGCAATTATGGAACTGAAGAATTTTGACCAGCTTGTTTCCACCGTCAAGGGCATGGACGCCAAGCGCGTGGTGGCCGTTGCCGCCGCTGCCGACGCTCACGTCATCGAGTCCGTGCTGGAGGCTAAGAACGAGGGCATCGCGCAGCCCATTCTGGTGGGCGACGCCGGTGAGATCCGCAAGATCATGGGCACCATGGGCCTGAATCCCTCTGATTTCGACATCGTGGACGCGCCGGGCACCCCGGCTGACGCCGCCGTCAAGGCCGTTGAGGTCATTAAGGCCGGCGACGCCAACTTCCTGATGAAGGGCATGATCGAGACCACCGACCTGCTCCACCCCGTGGTGAAGAAGGAGAACAACCTCCGCACCGGCCGCACCATGAGCCACCTGTCCTTCAACAAGTTCGATGCCTATCACAAGGTCATCGTCAACACCGACGGCGGCATGTGCCCCTATCCCGATCTCCAGAAGAAGAAGGAGATCCTGATCAACGCCGTCGAGACCTTCCGCACGCTGGGCTACGAGCTGCCCAAGGTCGCCGTGCTGTGCTGCAAGGAGTCTGTTGATCCCAAGATGCCCGAGACGCTGGACGCCCGCGCTCTGAAGGAAGCCTGCGAGGCCGGAGAGTTCGGCAAGTGCTTCGTGGAGGGCCCTGTGTCCTACGACATCGCCATGAGCAAGGAAATCGCCGCCGAGAAGAAGTTCAACTGCCCCTACTGCGAGGACTTCGACATCCTGCTCCAGCCCAACATCCACGCGGGCAACATCATGGGCAAGTGCTGGACCGTGTCCTGCCACTCCACCATGGCCGGTATCGTCGTGGGCGCCAAGGTGCCCATCGTGCTGACCAGCCGCGGCTCCTCCCCCAACGAGAAGTTCCTGTCCATCGCTCTGGCCGGTATGGTCGCCGCCCTGAGCACGTAAAAAACGCATCCAAAAAGCGCTGCCGCAGACGCGGCAGCGCTTTTTTCTCCGCTTTGGCGGCGAAGCTCGGCGAGCCTTTTCGATATTCCGTGCGCTGACCGCGGAAGCGCGGCGCCTTTTCTGTTATCCGGCCATGAACAGCTTCCCCAGCAGATCCCGGAAGATGCCGCCGAGGCTCAGCCGCTCCACCGGCCGGGCGGCGGTGAGGTCGATGGTGTCCCGGAGCTGGCCGTCCACGAACACCTGCAATTCGCCCAGCTTCTGCCCCGGCTCCACCGGGGCCTCCACGCTGTCACACAGGGTCATCCGGGTGGTGACGCTGCCCGCTTCGGATTTTTTCACCAGAATGACGCACTCCCGGGCCGTTACCGGCTGGACGGTGTCCTCATGGCCCAGCAGCACCGGAATGGGCGGAATGGCCTCATTGGGGTAGACGGGCAGCAGCGCGTAATTGGCGAAGCCGTAGCTCAGCAGGGCCTTGGCGCTGTCAAACCGCTCGTTGGACGTGGGGGCGTGCATCACCGCGGCGATCAGCTCCATGCCGTCCCGCTCCGCCGTAGCGGACAGGCAGTAGAGGGCGGAACTGGTGAACCCGGTCTTGAGCCCCGTGGCCC
>CAKUKL010000206.1 GCA_934662925.1 uncultured Oscillospiraceae bacterium
GAAGTGCTGGACCTGATGCGCGACCTGGCCAAGGACGGGATGACTATGGCCGTGGTCACCCACGAGATGGGCTTCGCCCGTGAGGTAGCCGACCGTGTGGTCTTCATGGCCGACGGAAAGATCCTGGAGGAAGGCTCCCCCACGGACATCTTCGACCATCCCCAGGACCCCCGGCTGCAGGACTTCCTCAGCAAAGTGCTGTGACAACGATAAAAGCCCACCCCAAAAGGGGTGGACTTTTTTATGTTTCTTATGATTTTCCGTGTATCTCATTGCCGCAGCGAGGGCAGGTGATGACGATGCGCCCTTTCCCTTTTGGCACCCGGCACACCGCGCCGCAGCCCGGGCAGGTAAAGTAGCAGTGCTCTTTATCCATCCGCTGCTGCCGTTTCCCGGCCATACGTCGGCTGATGGGCCACCAGACCTTCTCCATGAACCGTGCGTTCTCCGCCCGGCGCTTCTCCAGATTGCGGGAAAACATCCGGAACAGTGCCAGCAGGGTGATGATCCCGGCCACGGTGCCGATGATGCTGTATGCCAGCGGCACCTTCTCCCGCAGAAAAATGTTGATGATATCCAGTACCAGAGCCGTCCAGACCATGGTCAGCGTCAGCCGGTCCACACCGTTGCGCCCATACATGAAGCGCGACAGCGCGTTGCCAATACGTTGCAAGAAGTTCATAAAACCGTCCCTTTGCCTTCCGCGTCCACACCGCAGGTTTTCTGACAAGGTATTTTACAGGAAAAGTCAGCAAAGGTAAACCCCTTTTATTCAAAATTCACAGAATGGACAAATTTTTGTTTTTTTACTGCCGGTGCAAAACAAGCCCCGCCGCCTTGCAATTCGCCATAAACCTATGCTATAATAAATTGATTATGCACCGCGAGCCGGCGGTCACCCGCCGGCTCGCCGCAGGCCCCGACCTCTCCGGGCGGGATCGGCTACGCTGTCTGCCGCACTGCGGGGCCTGCATATCCCATACTATGCCGCCGCACCGCTGCCGGTGCGGCGCGAAAGGAAGCTGCTCTATGATCAAGATCGCCCCCTCCATCCTGTCCGCGGATTTTGCCTATCTGGCCCGCGACATCGAAAAGATCTCCACCGCCGACTACGTCCACGTGGACGTGATGGACGGTCTGTTCGTACCCAACATCTCCATCGGAATCCCGGTGGTCAAGTCCATTCGTCCCACCACCGCCCTGCCGTTGGATGTCCATCTGATGATCGATCGCCCGGTCCGCTATGTAGAGCAATTCTGCGACGCCGGCGCGGACATCGTCACCTGCCATGTGGAGGCGGACACCGAGGAGAATATTCTCTCCGCCCTCGACAAGATCCACGCCAAGGGCAAAAAAGCCGGCGTGGTCGTCAAGCCCAAGACCCCGGCCAGCGCCGTTCTGCCCTTCATCGACAAGGTGGAGCTGATCCTTGTCATGACCGTGGAGCCGGGCTTCGGCGGTCAGAAGTTTATGGCCGATATGATGCCCAAGGTACAGGCCATCCGCGGTTATATCGATGCCATGAACCCCGCCTGCGAACTGGAGGTAGACGGCGGCGTGGATGGCGACACCTGCAAGCTCTGCATCGCTTCCGGCGCCAACGTGCTGGTGGCCGGCAGCGCCGTATACAAGGCTGCGGACATCCCCGCCAAGATCAAAGAACTGAGAGGGTAACATCCTATGGAGTATTTTCCCGCTCCGCTGGAAAAATTAGTGGAGCAGTTCGCCCGCTTGCCGGGCGTAGGCTATAAATCCGCCCAGCGACTGGCCTTCTATGTGCTGTCCCTGCCGGAGCAGGAGGCCCGGGCCTTTTCCGACGCCATCATGGACGCCAAGCGCAACGTGACCCTCTGCCCCGTGTGTCAGAACCTGACCGCCGGCGGCCTGTGCCCCATCTGCGCCGACCAGAAGCGCGACGACGCCACCATCTGCGTGGTGGCCGACCCCCGGGACGTGATCGCCATCGAGCGCAGCCGGGAGTACCGCGGCCGTTACCATGTGCTTCACGGCGTGCTGTCCCCCATGAACCACGTAGGCCCTGACGATCTGCACATCAGATCCCTGCTGGACCGCGTGGCCCAGGGTGGCATCACTGAGGTCATCATGGCCACCAACCCGGACACCGAGGGCGAGGCTACGGCGCTGTACATCGCCCGGCTGCTCAAGCCCTTCGGCGTCAAGGTCACCCGCCTGGCCTATGGTATTCCCGTGGGCGGCCACCTGGAATTCGCCGACGACGCCACGCTCATGCGTGCGCTGGAAGGGCGGCGGGAACTGTGAAACGATTTGCTTGCCTTATCTTGGCCGCGCTGATGGCCCTGCCGCTCGCCGCCTGCGGCACACAGAAGCGTGAGACGCTGGAGCTCTTCGCCATGGACACCTACATGACCTTCGTGGCCATCGGCGACGGCGCTGATGACGTGCTGACTGACCTGAGCCGCACCGTCAACACGCTGGAATCCTCCCTCTCCCGCACGGTGGACACCAGCGAGGTCTCCCGTCTGAACCGTGACGGCTCCGCCGTCTGGGACGAGGACGGTGCGCAGCTGCTGTCGTGGGCGCTGCAGCACAGCCAGGAAACGGACGGTGCCTTCGATATCACCATCGCCCCGCTGGTGGAGCTGTGGGGCATCACCTCCGACAGTCCCCGCGTCCCCTCTCAGGCGGAGATCGACGCGCTGCTGCCTCTGGTGGGCTATGAGCACGTCCACCAGTCCGAATTTTGCAGCATCTCTCTGGATGAGGGCTGCGCCGTCGATCTGGGCGGCATCGCCAAGGGCTACGCCTCCGACTGCGCCGCCGTCCTGTTCCACCGCAGTGCCCTCACCGGCGGCTGCGCCAATCTGGGCGGCAACGTGTACGTCTACGGCACCAACGCCCAGAACAAGCCCTGGTCGGTGGCCATTCAGGATCCCGCCGACAGCGAGGGCTATGTCTGCACCCTGAGCCTGTCGGATGCCTTTGTTGTCACCTCCGGCGGCTACCAGCGCTATTTCACCGCGCCGGACGGCACGGTGTACCAGCATATTCTCGATCCTAAGACCGGCTATCCCGTCCAAAGTGACCTGACCAGCGTCTCCGTCGTCACACGGGGTGGCTTCGGCGGGCAGGGCACCCGTGCCGACGCCTACTCCACCGCCCTGTACGTTATGGGCGAGCAGGCCGCCGTGGACTTCTGGCGCGCCCAGGATATGTCCTTCGACATGGTGCTCATCACCCGGGACGGCCGCGTGGTCTATACCCCCGGCCTGGCTGACTGTTTCAACGAAAAGGACGGAACCGCCTATGTCTACCAGCTCCTCGCCTCCTGAACTGAAATGGAACCGCTTTGACGCGCTGGTGGCGCTGGCGGTCGTGCTGCTGGCCGTCGTCTCCGCGCTGTGCTTCTATCTGCCCAAAAACCAAAGCGGCGCCCTCACCGTGGTCATCGACATCTCCGGTCAGGAGGTCCGCCGTGTCCCCCTGTCCGACTTCACCGAGGCCACCGTCACCAGCCGCGGCTATACGCTGCACATTGCCGCCGAGGGCGGCGCCGTCTCCGTGACCGACAGCGACTGTCCCACCCGGGACTGCGTCCACACCGGGGCTATCTCCCGTGCCGGGCAGTCCATCGTGTGCTTGCCTGCCCAGGTGGTCGTCCACCTGGAGGGCGCG
>CAKUKL010000207.1 GCA_934662925.1 uncultured Oscillospiraceae bacterium
GGGCGGCGCTGATCCTCGACATCTTTGCCAAGCGGGCCCGCACCAGCGAGGGCCGTTTGCAGGTGGCGCTGGCCCAGTACAAGTACCTGCTGCCCCGGCTCACCGGTATGTGGAAGCATCTGGAGCGGCAGGAGGGCGCCATCGGCACCCGCGGCCCCGGCGAGACCCAGCTGGAAAGTGACCGGCGGCACATCCACCGGAAGATCGCCAAGCTGGAGGAGGAACTGCGGGACGTGCGCCGGGTGCGCGCCACCCAGCGGGAGCGCCGGGAAAAGAACGAGGTGCCAGTGGTGGCCATCGTGGGCTACACCAACGCGGGCAAATCCACTCTGCTCAACGCCCTCACCGGTTCGGACATCCCGGCCAACGACCGCCTGTTCGACACGCTGGACACCACCACCCGGACGCTGGAGCTGTCCGACACCTGCAAGGTGCTCATTTCCGACACCGTCGGCTTTATTGAAAAGCTGCCCCACCAGCTGGTGGACGCCTTCAAGGCCACGCTGGAGGAGCTGACTTTTGCCGATCTGCTCATCCACGTCATCGATGCCTCCGACCCCCGCTGGCGGGAGCAGGCCGACGTGGTGGACAGGCTGGTGGTGGAGCTGGGGGCCTCCGAGACGCCCCGGCTGGAGGTATTCAACAAGTGTGACAAGCTCGTGGGGGACATCCTGCCCCACGGCGAGGACATCGTGTCCATCTCCGCCAGGACCGGCGCGGGGCTGGACGTGCTCACCGCCGCCATCGAGAAGCGGCTGGGCGACCGGGTGCGCCGGGTGGTCATCCACCTGCCCTACGACAAAGGCGGCCTGCTGGACACCCTCTATCAGGAGTCCAAGGTGGAAAAGGTGGACTATTCCGAGACCATCGACGTGACGGCGGTGTGTACGCCCAGGACCATCGGCCGGCTGGGCCGGTTCGTGGAGGGCTGGACACCGCCCAAAGAGGACTGGGAGGACTGAAATGGAGCTGCAAACAAAGCGCCTTGTGCTCCGCCCGTGGGAGGACGGTGACGCGGAGATTCTGTACCGCTGGGCGAGAGACCCGGAGATCGGCCCCATGGCGGGCTGGAAGCCCCACGAGAGCGCGGCGGAGAGCCTTGCGATCATCCACGGCCCGCTGGGCATGCCGGAGACCTACGCGCTGGTGCTCAGAGAGACTGGGAAGCCGGTGGGCAGCGCAGGGCTTTTCCCGCCGGAATTCGCGGCCCCTGCGGCCCTTCCGCCGGAGGCGGTCCAGCTGGAGCTGGGGTACTGGATCGCCCGGCCATACTGGGGGCAGGGGCTGGTGCCGGAAGCGGCGGAGGAGCTGCTGCGGTACGCCTTTGAAGAGCTGAACTGCCGGATAGCCCACTGTTCGCACTTCGAGTGGAACGGCCGGTCCCGCCGGGTCATCGAAAAGCTGGGCTTTGCCCCCGCGGGCGTCCACGACACCGTGGACAGTCTGGGCCGCACCCAGAAAACGCTGTGCTATATCCTGCCCAGAGACGTGTGGGAGCGCCGCCGTCAGGTGTGACGGCGAACCGGCGGAGGAAAGAAAAGACTTGACATACCACTGTGCCGTGTGTATCATAGAGAAGCATCTGGCACTGAGAGGAGAATCCGGCGAAATGCTGCTGAATTGATCGGAAGTCAAATTTGCAATAAACGACACTGATGCGTTGTAAAAAACGGGTCCGGTCGTTTATACGCGAAGACGGCTTGCAGGATCAGGACGGCGGCGGGGGATCTCCACGCCTTTGGGAGCCCAATGCCCAAAACTTGTTCTGACTGATAGTCCGCCTTCGAAAAGTTTGAAGGCGGACTTTTTGCCGCCATATGCAATCGTCTGACGCATGTTCTGCGAGAGAGGAGATCTATTGTCAAAGCCAAGTACCAGGCCGGGCAGGTCCCTGTGGACCTATGACTTCACCGTCATCACTCTGGGCAGCGTGGTGTCCATGGTGGGCGGGACCCTGTCCGGCTTTGCCATGAGCATCATGGTGCTGGATTATACCGGCTCCACATTTCTGTATGCTCTGTTCAGCGTGGGCTACCAGATCCCGCTGCTGGTCTGCCCGCTACTGGCCGGGCCGTATCTGGACCGGATGAGCCGGAAAAAGGTCATTTACCGGCTGGACTTCCTGTCCGCCGGCATTTATCTGGTGCTGTTCCTGCTGCTGCGGGGCGGATGGTTCAGCTATCCGCTGTTATTGGCGTCCAACGTCCTGATGGGATGCATCTACGGCGTGTACGTAGTGGCCTACGACAGCTTTTATCCAAACCTCATCACCGAGGGCAACTATTCCAAGGCCTACTCCGTGTCCAGCATGCTCTGGCCGCTGGCGGCCATGACCCAGCCCATCGCCGCGCTGGTGTACGACCGGCTGGGGACGGTGATGCCCCTGCTGGCAGTGAACGCCGTGTGCTTCTTCACGGCCGCCTGCTTCGAGCGGACCATCCGCCATCAGGAGACCCACATGGACAAGGCGCCCCCGGCGGACGGCCTCGGCGTCATGGGCCGCTTCAGCCGGGACCTGCGGGATGGCCTGCGGTACATCGCCGGGGAGAAGGGCCTGCTGGTCATCACGCTCTACTTCATGGTGTCCATGTTCGTCGGCTCGGCCAGCGGCACGCTCCAGCTGCCGTTCTTCAAGAATAACGCCGCCCTGTTTGCCATGTGGCCGGTGTCGGCGGTAACGCTGTATACCATCGTGTCCAACTGTTCCGTGGTGGGGCGGTTTATCGGCGGGCTGATCCACTACAAGGTGAAGTTCCCCAAGGAAAAGAAGTTCGCCATCGCCCTCTGCGTCTATTTCGTCATCGATGCACTGGACGGCACCCTCATGTATATGCCCATTCCCCTGATGGCCGTGCTGTTCTTCACCTACGGAATTCTGGGCGTCACATCCTACAATATCCGCATCGCGGCCACCCAGTCCTATGTTCCGGATGAAAAGCGGGCGCGGTTCAACGGCACCTTTACCATGCTGACCTCCTTGGGCAGCATCGGCGGTACCCTGCTGGCCGGTGCGATGGCGGAGGTCATGCCGGAGCGGCACGTCATGCTGCTCATGGGTGTGCTCGGCGTGACGGCGGTGTACCTGTTCATGTACCGGGGCCGGGAACACGTGGCAACCATCTACAACCGGGATCTGTAATACGATAACCGTGGGGAATACGACGGCGTTTCGGACGAAACGCCGTCTTATTTTTGGCTGAATGTGAAAAATGAAAAAATCGGGAGAAAAAAAGAGGGTTTTTCCCGCCGAAAAGAGTATATCTTTACATCAAAACAAACTGCGAAAAAGGGGGTATGCACCGTGACCATCCGGGAGCGCACCGAGGAGCTGGAGCGCCTGACCGACCTGATCCTGCGGGCGGAGGGTACCCTGAAGTACGCCTACCGGATGTCGTCCTCCGAATTCATCCGTCTGTTTGCGGATGTCCGGTTCGGCATTGCGCTCGGCATCGTCAAGGATGTCACCTATGAGCAGCTCGGCACGCTCCTCGTGGAGGTCATGCCGGCAACGCTGACCCTCTCTGCCGAGAACACCCCGAAGACCGACGCCGCCCGTGACCGTCTGCGTGCGCAGAAAATCCAGGCGCTCCTCTCCGGCGCGCCCGGCACCCCTCAGAAAGAATAATATCCCGCCTTTGTTCTCTCTCCCACCCC
>CAKUKL010000208.1 GCA_934662925.1 uncultured Oscillospiraceae bacterium
GGCCTGATCTGGGTGCTGCTTGGTGTATTTGGAGCGCTGCCTTTCTGGTTCTCCCATCAGTTTGGCTCTTATATCGACTGCCTGTTTGAGACGATTTCCGGTTTCACCACCACCGGGGCCACCATTCTCCCCGTAGTAGAAGGACTGCCCCGGGGCCTGCTGTTCTGGCGGGCCTTCACACACTGGCTGGGCGGCATGGGCGTGCTCATCCTCACCACCGCTTTGCTGCCCTCGCTGGGCATCAGCTCCACCTACCTTATCCGGGCCGAAAGTCCTGGCCCTATCACCTCCAAGCTGGTGCCCAAGGCCTCTCAGTCCTCCAAGATCCTCTATTCCATTTATCTGACACTGACGATTATCGAGGTCTTTGCCTTCCGGCTGGCCGGAATGCCGTGGTATGACTCCATCGTCCACTCCATGGCCGTGGCGGGCACCGGCGGCTTCTCCATCAAGAACATCTCCATCGGCGCATACGGAAGCCCCGTCATCGAGATCGTGGTCACCGTTTTCATGCTGCTGTTCTCCGTGAACTTTGCGGTCTACTTTCTGCTGCTGTGCGGCAAGGTGAAGCAGGTGCTCAAAAGCGACGAGCTGCGGTTCTTCCTCATCATGGTGGCGGTGAGCACCGCCGCCATCGCGTGGAACCTCCACGGCATGTACACCACCGGCGACAGCATCCGCCACGCCGCCTTTCAGGTGGCCTCCATCGTCTCCACCACTGGATTCTCCTCAGTGGACTTTGACATGTGGCCGGAGTTCTCCCGATTGTGCCTTGTTGTGCTCATGTTCATCGGCGCCTGTGCCGGGTCTACCGGCGGCGGCATCAAATGCGCCCGGATCCTCGTTCTGCTCAAGACCATCCGGCGCGAAATCCGCACCATTATCCACCCCCGGGCCGTCTCGGTGGTCAAGCTGGACGGCGAGCCGGTGGCCGAGCGCACCCTCCACACCATTCAATCCTTCTTCGTCATCTATATGTTCTTCATCTTCTGCGCCGCACTGGTGGTGGGTCTCGACAATTTCTCCTTCGGCACCACCCTCACCGCCGTCATCACCTGCGTGAGCAACGTCGGCCCCGGCCTTGAGATGGTCGGTCCCATGGGCAATTTCTCGCTTTTCTCCGATGTGAGCAAGCTGGTGCTCTCCTTCTGCATGATCGTGGGCCGTCTGGAGATCTTCCCGCTGCTG
Organism: uncultured Oscillospiraceae bacterium; assembly: GCA_934662925.1. GTDB lineage: Bacteria > Bacillota > Clostridia > Oscillospirales > Oscillospiraceae > Enterenecus. Next base: position 1,189 of record CAKUKL010000208.1, read on the forward strand.
GTGCTGTTTAGCCGAAATGCATGGAAGCGCTCCTGATTTTCCCCCGGCTTTTCGTCGCAACTATCAAAAACGCTTTTCTCTGGCCAAATCCCGCGAAGTATTTCTTGCAAAATTTCTATGATGTGGTAAGATAAAAAATGGACATTTTGTGAACAGACCGTAATCCCAATCTCAACAAAGGAGCTGTGTTCGAATGGAAAATCTCTTTTGGATCGGCTTTGTCGGCGCCGCACTGGCGCTGATCTTCGCTCTGATCCAGCGCAACAAGGTCATGTCCTTCCCCGAAGGAAATGACAAAATGGTCAAGATCGCATCTTCCATCCGCGAAGGCGCCAACGCTTACCTGAAGCATCAGTACACCACTGTGGCCAAGGTATTCGCCGTCGTCTTTGTTATTCTGCTGGTCATCGCCTTTGCCAGCGGCGGCAAGATGCTCTCCAAGTTCACCCCCTTCGCCTTTGTCACCGGCGGCATCTGGTCCATGCTGGCCGGCTTCATCGGCATGAAGATCGCCACCAACTCCAACGCCCGTACCGCTCAGGCCGCTTCCGAGAGCCTGAACAAGGGCCTGCGGGTGGCCTTCTCCTCCGGTTCCGTCATGGGCTTCACCGTGGTCGGTCTGGGCATCTTGGACATCTCCATCTGGTTCTTCCTGCTGCGCTATGCCTTCGGCATCAATGACCCCGTTGCTCTGGGCAACATCATGGTCATGAACGGCATGGGCGCTTCCTTCATGGCTCTGTTCGCCCGTGTGGGCGGCGGCATCTACACCAAGGCCGCCGACGTGGGCGCTGACCTTGTGGGTAAGGTCGAGGCCGGCATCCCCGAGGATGACCCCCGCAACCCCGCCACCATCGCCGACAACGTGGGCGACAACGTGGGCGACGTCGCCGGTATGGGCGCTGACCTGTACGAGTCCTATGTCGGCTCCATCCTCGCCACCTTCGCTCTGGGCGCTGTGGGCGGATACGGCTGGGGCGGCCTGCTGTTGCCCGTGGCTCTGGCCGTGTGCGGCATCGTCTGCTCCATCATCGGTTCCTTCCTGGTCAAGACCAAGGAGGACGCTACTCAGCTGTCCCTGCTCCGCTCCCTGCGCACCGGTACCTACACCGCCGCTGTTCTGTCCGCCATCTGCGCCGCCATCCTGTGCCGCGTGATCCTTGGCGCCGGCAACTGGCTGGGCGTGTTCATCGCCATTCTATGTGGTCTGGTCGGCGGCTGCGCCATCGGCTACTTCACCGAGTACTACACCTCCGATAACTACAAGCCCACCAAGAAGCTGGCCGCCTCCTCCGAAACCGGCGCCGCCACCATCATCATCGGCGGTCTGTCTCTGGGCATGCTGTCCACCATCGCTTCCATCCTCATCGTGGCCGCCGCCATCCTGATCTCCTACTTTGCTGCCGGCGGCGCTATCACCATCGTTGACGAGGCCGGTCACTTCACCGCCGAGTTCAACCGCGGCCTGTATGGCATCGGCATCGCCGGTGTCGGCATGCTGTCCACTTTGGGCATCACTCTGGCTACCGACGCTTACGGCCCTGTGGCCGACAACGCCGGCGGCATCGCTGAGATGGCCGGTCTCCCCGAGGAGGTCCGCGACCGCACCGACGCTCTGGACTCTCTGGGCAACACCACTGCCGCTACCGGCAAGGGCTTCGCTATCGGCTCCGCCTCCCTCACCGCTCTGGCTCTGCTGGTCTCCTACGTGAACATCGTTCAGGACAGCACTGAGGAAGTCCTGAACTTCACCCTCACCAGCCCCACCGTTCTGGTCGGCCTGTTCATCGGCGCCATGCTGGTGTTCGTGTTCGCCGCTCTGACCATGAGCGCCGTGCAGACCGCCGCTCAGTCCATCGTACTGGAAGTCCGCCGTCAGTTCCGCGAGATCGCCGGCATCATGGAAGGCAAGGCCGATCCCGACTACGCCTCCTGCGTCACCCTGTGCACCAAGGGCGCTCTGCATGAGATGGTCATCCCCGCCCTGCTGGCTATCATCGTCCCCATCGTCACTGGCCTGATCCTTGGCCCCACCGGCGTCGTGGGTCTGCTGGGCGGCGTGTCCGTCACCGGCTTCGCCATGGCCGTGTTCATGTCCAACGCCGGCGGCGCATGGGACAACGCCAAAAAGTATATCGAGCGCGGCAACCATGGCGGCAAGGGCTCCGAGCAGCACAAGGCCGCTGTCGTGGGCGACACCGTGGGCGATCCCTTCAAGGATACCTCCGGCCCCGCTCTGAACATCCTGATCAAGCTGTGCTCCACCGTTTCCATCGTGTTCTCCGGCCTGATCATCGCCTTCAACCTGATGAAACTCCTGTAAGCTTTACACATCGAACCGCTCTCCGCGCTTCCGCGGAGAGCGGTTTTTCTTTTGGATACCTTTCCAGAGAAAGTCTCCGTTTTCAGCTGAATTTTTCTATCTTTTTGCTCTCATTTTCTTGCAAA
>CAKUKL010000209.1 GCA_934662925.1 uncultured Oscillospiraceae bacterium
TCTCCCGGGCCCACTGGACCATGCCTTTGGCCGCGTCCACGTGGCACACGGAGGCCCCCGCCGCGGCGCAGGCCACGGTGGCCCCGCCGGTGTAGGCGAAGAGGTTGAGCACGCTCACCGGCCGCCCGGCCTTTCTGATCTGCTCCTGCGCGAAGTCCCAGTTGGCGGCCTGCTCGGGGAAAATGCCGGTGTGCTTGAAGTTCATCAGGCCCACGTTGAGGGTCAGATCGCCGTACCGGACCTGCCACCGCTCGGGGACGTTCTTGCTGGCCCACTGGCCGCCGCCGGTATTGGAGCGGGCGTACCGGGCGTCGGGATGCTTCCAGCCCCGGTTCACCCGGGGGGTGTTCCAGATGGCCTGTGGATCGGGCCGCACCAGCAGGTGCTCCCCCCAGCGCTCCAGCTTCTCTCCCCGGGAGCAGTCGATCAGTTCATAGTCCTTCCAATGGTCAGCGGTCCACATAAGCGCAGAACTCCTCATTATCGTATAATATCAGGTTATTATACTATGAAAAGCCGCAATAGTCAATTTCGGCGGCGGAAAAGCATGAGAAAAAACAACGCCGCGAAGGGAATTTTCTGTCCCTTCGCGGCGAAAAACGGTCACGGGATGAACTTTTCGAAAATGGACAGGCAGCAGTCCGCCTCGCACTCGGCCATGGCCTCCGGCGTGCGGATGGTCCAGCTCACCTCCCGGACGCCCCAGAACTTCCGGGCCAGCCGCAGGGCCGGGGTGTGCCGGTGCAGGTGGTTGTAGGCGATAAAGTCGGGCACGGTGAGGAAGGAGGACAGCAGGTTGGTCATGGCGAAGTCCGCCAGCGCACCCAGCCCGGTGTGGTCGCCCTTGAGGAAGTTCTGGCTGAGCTGGCCCCGGCAGATGCCGGGCCGGTACTGCCGCAGCCACCGGATGGCCAGCGGGTGGAAGGACTCAATGCAGTAGTCCACCCGGTATTTGTCCAGCATGTCGCAGGTGGCCCGGGCAAGCTCGGCGGCGTTGCCCTCCACCTTCAGCTCCACGATGAGGGGTGTTTTCCCCTCGAACAGGGGGAGGACCTCCTCAAGGAAGGGGATCTTCTCGTCCGTCCCCTCCAGCCGGTACTGTCCCAGCTCCTCCGCCGTCAGCTCCGACGCCTTCACGTCTACTCCCGCCGTGCGCAGCAGGGAGTCATCGTGGATGACAGCCAGACGGCCGTCCTTCGTCAGGTGGACGTCCAGCTCCGCGCCGAAGCCGTGATCCACCGCCCGGCGGAAGGCGGCCATGGAGTTTTCCGGGATGCCGTTTTCCTTGTCATGGAGCCCCCGGTGGGCGTAGCGGTATTTTTCCAGCACCGCCCACGCGGCGTGGCCCCTCCGGCACCGGAGGGCCAGCAGCCAGAGGACGAACAGAAGAATGGCGAGTCCGAGGACAACGCCAAGGGTGATGTAAAGTGCAGTCATGGTAAAAGCCTCGCAGTAAAATGGAATTTATGTAGGGTGGAAGCGTCAGTCGTCCATGTCCTCGAAGGCCTCAAGGCCCTTTTTTGCCACGGCCTTGCTGTCGCCGTGCTTCACAAAGCACATGGTGACGAAGGACATGGCCACGAAGAAGGCGGCGTAGGGGAAGAGCACCTTGTAGCTGATGTGCTTCATCAGCGTGCCCGCCAGCACGGGGGTGATGACCTGCGCCAGCATGGACGCGGTGTAGTAGTAGCCGGTGAACTTGCCCACGTCGGAGCCCCGGCACATCTCCACCACCATGGGCAGGGAGTTGACGTTGATGGCGGCCCACGCAAGGCCCACCAGCGCGAACACCACGAACATCACGGCGTTGAGGGAGGAGAAGGCGGTGGTCAGCACGAAGCCCAGCAGGAAGCACACCGCCAGCAGGATCACGCCGGCCATAATGGTCTTTTTCCGGCCCACCTTGGAGGCGATAACGCCGATGGGGATGTAGGACACGATAGCGCCCGCCGTGGCCACCAGCAGGCAGGTGGACGCGCCGCCCAGTCCTTCGCCCATGACCCGGCTGACATAGGTGGTGAACCATGTGGTGACGCCGTTATAGCCGATGAACCACAGGGCGATAGATGCCAGCAGGAAGCCGAGGCTCCGCTTGACGGGGGCGGGGAGCACCTCGTGGCCGGAGCCGTCGTCCTCCGCCAGATTCCACTCCGGGTGCTCCTTTTCCAGCGCCTGATTTTCCGCCGCCAGCTTCGGCTCCCGGATGGTGAGCAGCAGCACCGCGATGGCGATCACCATGATGGCGGACACCACGAGGAACAGCGGCTGGTAGTTGACGTGGGCCAGCTCCTTCACCTTCGCGGTGGGATAGAGGACGGCGGCCACGCCCAGATAAATGATGCCGCCCAGAGCGCCCATGAGATTGATGATGGCGTTGGCCTTGGAGCGCAGGGGCTTGGGGGTCACGTCGGGCATCAGGGCCACGGCGGGGGAGCGGTAGGTGCCCATGGCGATGAGCAGCAGGCCCAGCACCACCACGAAGGACACGAACTTGAAGGGGGCGGCCTCGGCGGCGTAGCTGTTGTCCAGCATGGGCAGGATGTTCATGAGGATCACCGCCGCGGCGGTGCCGCAGAGGATGAAGGGCGTCCGGCGGCCCAGCTTGGAATGGGTCCGGTCGGACAGGCCGCCGAAGAAGGGCAGCAGGAACAGGGCGAGGATGTTGTCGATGGCCATGACCGCGCCGGTGAGCGACTCGTCCATGCCGAAGGTCTCCCGCAGGATCAGGGGGATCACATTGTCGTACATCTGCCAGAAGGCACAGATGGACAGGAAGGCCAGACCGACCAGAATGGTGCGCTTGTTGTTGAGCTTCATACGGTTCCCTCTCTTTTTTTACCCGTCGAAAAAGGCGGAGCCTTTTCCGACGGAAAGGTTGCGCCCCGCCGCAGCGCACGAAATGTCCGCTGACAGCGGCCATTCGCACGTTTGCGGGGCGAGAAGTGTTTTCCGCCACGCGCATGTCGCGGCTGAAAACAGATTTTATTTTTTTTCGCCGCTGCGGCGGCGAAACTCTACGAGGTTTTTGGACTGCCCCTTTTGTTAGTGGTGTGGGACTGTGGTTTTATGCCCGCAGCGCCGCATGGAGGGCGGCGATGTCGTCGAACACATAGGTGGGTTTGACCTCGCTGGCCTCCAGATCAGCCAGCGTGCCCTCGCCGGACAGGACAAAGGCCGTGTCGATGCCTGCGTTGACGCCGCAGGCGATGTCGGTATACAGCCGGTCGCCCACCAGCATGGCCTGTTCCTTCGGGTATCCCCACTTTTCCATGGCCAGCAGAGCCATGGCGGGCTGGGGTTTGCCGATGACCCGGGGCCGCCGCCCGGTGGCCCGGTACAGCATCTCGCACACGCTGCCGCAGTCGGGGACGGAGCCGTACCACGTGGGGCACACCCAGTCCGGGTTGGTGGCGATGAAGTCCACCCCCCGATCAAGCAGGATGCAGGCGTCCTCCAGCTTCCGGAACGTCAACTCCGTGTCAAAGCCGATGAGCAGGCAGTCCACCTCGTCGCTGAGCCGGTCGGTGACATTGACGCCGCCGTCGGTGAGCTGCTGCCGGAAGGCGGCGGTGCCGAAGGCGTAGCACAGCCGGTAGGGCGGGCGGCGCTTCAGGTCCTCGACG
>CAKUKL010000210.1 GCA_934662925.1 uncultured Oscillospiraceae bacterium
GACCTATACCGTAAAAAGCGGCCCGTACACGGGATACACCCGGCTGATGGTCGTGGTGGAGGAGTGAGGGACATGCCGGACAACAGAGGATCTCAGACAGAGCAGCTCCAGCTGCCCTCCTTCGAGCCGGTCACCATCCTGCGGGACGTGCTCCGGCGGTGGTACCTCATCGTGGCCGCCGCCATTCTGGCGGGCATGGCCGCCTACGTGGTGTCCGGTGTGCGCTACAAGCCGGTCTACCAGACCAACACCACCTTCGTGGTGTCCGCCCGGGGCAGCAGCACCACAGTGTACCAGAACCTCGCCGCCGCCACCAATCTGGCCTCGGTGTTCTCCGAGGTGCTCAACAGCTCCCTGCTCCGCTCCGCCGTGCTGGACGAGCTGGGCATGAGCGGCTTCGACGGCACCATCAGCGCCGCCGCCGTGCCGGAGACCAACCTGCTCACCCTGCGGGTGACGGCCTCCGACCCCCGGACGGCCTTTCTGGTGACCCGCTCCGTCATCGACAACCATCACATCGTCTCCTATCAGGTACTGGGCGACACTGTGCTGGACGTGCTCCAGTCCCCCAAGGTACCCACCGCCCCCATCAACTCCCCCGGGGAGCTGTCCAACGCGAAAAAGGCCGCCGTTCTCGCCGCCGCGGCGGTGTGCGTCCTGCTGGGGGCCCTCTCCGCCCTCCGGGACACCGTCCGCAGCCAGCAGGAGGCAGAGCAGAAGCTGGACTGCCGGGTGCTGGGCTCCGTCCGGCACGAGCGGAAGTACAAGACCCCCGCCGCCATGCTCCGCCGGAAAAAGACCAGCATCCTCATCACCAGCCCCTCCACCAGCTTCCTGTTTGCCGAGACTATCCGGAAGCTCCGCCGCCGCATTGAGCAGCAGATGCCCGCGGGGGGCAAGGTGCTGATGTTCACCAGCGTGGCGGAAAATGAGGGCAAATCCACGCTGGCGGTGAATATCGCGCTGGCTATGGCCCAAAAGGACAAAAAGGTGCTGCTCATCGATGCCGACCTGCGCAAGCCCGCCTGTCACAAAATTCTGGAATACTCCTGGCGCGGCCCCGGAACGGCGGAGGTCGCCCTCGGCAAGGCGGCGCTGGAGGACGCCGTCCTCCCCATGAAGAACAGTAACCTGAGCCTCCTGCTGGCCCACCGGGGCGCGGCCTCGTCCACGGATCTCTCCGGCTCCGACGGCATGGCCGCCCTCGTCGCCCGGGCCCGGGAGCTGTATGACTTCGTCATCATCGACACGCCGCCCATGTCGGCGGCCCCGGACGCGGAATGCGTCATGGAGCTGGCCGACGCCACCCTTCTGGTGGTGCAGCAGAACGTGGTCACCGCCAACGCCATCAACAGTGCCTGCACCGCCCTCCGGAGCGCCCGGGCCAAGCTGCTGGGCTGCGTGCTCAACAACGCCTACGGCGGCTCTGACGGCGGCCACAGCTATGGCTATGGGTACGGCTACGGCCGCTACGGCAAGTACGGAAAGTACGGCGCATACGGCGCTTACGCCGCGAAGACCCACGGGGAAAGCGGGGTGGAGACGACGAAATGAATCACGAGCACAATGAAACCGAGATCATGGGCATCGACCTGCGGGTGCTGATCGCCGACGTGCTCCGGGGCGCGAAGCGCCTGCTGTGGCTGGGCGTACTTCTGGCCGCGCTGGGGGCCGGAGCCTTCGCCCTGCGGGTCTGGCGGAGCTACAGCCCGCTGTACCGGGCCTCCGCCTCCTTCACCGTGTACGTCACCAACCCCCTCTACTCCGGCAGCCGGACCTATAACGCCAGCACGGCGGAGCAGATGGCCAAGACCTTCCCCTACATTCTGACCAGCGGCGCCCTCAGCGACGCGGTCCGGACTGAGCTGGGCCTTGCGGCTCTGCCGTCCATTTCTGCCAGCGTGCTGGAAAACACCAACATTTTCACCCTGTCCGTCACCTCCGGGGATCCCCAGCTGGCCTATGACGTGCTCAACGCCACCATCCGCTGCTACCCCAGCGTGGCGGAGTTCGTGGTGGGCCCCACGGTGATGAACCTGCTGGATGAAAGCGGCGTCCCCGCCTATCCCATCAACAGCCGGAACTACTCCGGCGCGGTGAAAAAGGGCGCGGTCACCGGCGCGGCTCTGTGGGCAGTGCTCGTGCTGTTCTACGCCCTCACCCGCTCCACCATCCACAACGAAAAGGAGCTGGAGCGCATCGTCAACCTCAAGTGCATCGGGATGCTGCCCACGGCCCGTGGCCTCCGGAAGGGGCGGGGCGGCAGGGCTTACCCGGTGCTGGAGCAGGAAAACGACCGGTCCGGCTTCTCCGAGTCGGTGCGGCTGCTGCGCATCCGCATTGAAAAGGAGCTGCACCGGCAGGGGAAGAAGATCCTGCTGGTGTCCAGCGCCGTCTCCGGCGAGGGCAAGAGCACCGTGGCCGCCAATCTGGCCGCCGCCATGGCCCGGAAGGGCCGCAGGACGCTGCTCATCGACTGCGACCTGCGCAATCCCTCCGCCGCCGCCATTTTCGGCGCGGAGAACGCCGCGGGCCTGTCCGAATACCTGAACTGCAAGATCACGGCGGAAAAGATCATCCGCCCCATGGACATCGACAACCTTTTCGTGGTGTTTGGCGGTGCGCCGGTAGGCAATGCCTCCGAGTTGCTGGCCCGGAAGGAGCTTCAGGACTTCATCGGCACCGCCCGGCAGGTCTTTGACTGCATCATTCTGGACACGCCCCCCTGCTCCCTGCTGGCAGACGCGGCGGAGCTCACCGGCCTTGCGGACTGCGCCGTGATGGTCATCCGGCAGAACACCGCCTCCCGCGCCCGCATCCTCGACGGGGCACAGCTTCTGGCCGACGGCGGCCTGTCCCTTATCGGCTGCGTCCTCAACGGCGTGGAACGGAGCGACATGAAGCACAGCTACGGCTATTACGGGTACGGCTACGGCAAATACGGCTCCTACGGGGAGAGCTGACCGGAAAAGAGAAAAAAAAGAGAGACATCGGCTTTCGGGGAGAGAGATCGTGACAGTTTTTAACGTACAGTATGACCGGGTGCGGATCTCGCGGGTCCTGACCCTGCTGGTGCTGGACGGCATCCTCATCAATGCCGTGGCGCTGGCGGCGCTGTATACCCGGTTCGAGTTCAGCATCCCGGCGCTTGCGGAGTCCGGCTTTGTGGAGTCCTATCTGCGGCTTGCGCCCTTCTACACCGCGGCGGCGCTGGTGATCTTTTCCCTGCTCCGCCTGTACCGGAGCCTGTGGGAATACGCCAGCATCGGCGAGCTGCGCAACCTCATGCTGGCCGGGATCCTGGCCAGCGGCGCGCTCATGGGCATCTGCGCCGTCAGCAGGCAGTATCTGCCCCGCAGCATGCCGGTCATCAACGCCGTGTACCTGTTTCTGGTCATCGGCGGCGTGCGGTACGCCTACCGGCTGGCCCGGCGCATCGCCAAGCACCCGGTGGAACAGCGCCGCCGCACCATGCTCATCGGCGCGGGCGCAGGCGGGGCGCTGGTACTGCGGGAGCTGCGGCGCAGCCAGCTCAGCCAGAACAACGTGGTGTGCATCATCGATGACGACCCCCTCAAGCAGGGCTCCTACCTGCTGGGTGTCATTGTGGTGGGCGG
>CAKUKL010000211.1 GCA_934662925.1 uncultured Oscillospiraceae bacterium
GTGGGTCTTGTACTCCCCGCCCACATAGGGGTTGTTCAGAATGGCGGACAGGTCCACCGTGGCGGCCCGGCGGTTCACCGCGTGCTCCCGCACTTTCAGGAGGTCGGTGCGGCCCACCAGTTCTTCCACCGTGCGCACGCCCAGCTTCGCCATGTGCTCCCGCAGCTCCTGCGCGATGAAGCGCATGAAGTTCACCACGTACTCCGGCTTGCCCCTGAACCGCTTGCGCAGCTCTGGGTTCTGGGTGGCCACGCCCACGGGGCAGGTGTCCAGATTGCACACCCGCATCATGACGCAGCCCATGGTCACCAGCGGCGCGGTGGCAAAACCGAACTCCTCCGCGCCCAGCATGCAGGCGATAGCCACGTCCCGGCCGCTCATGAGCTTGCCGTCGGTCTCCAGCACCACCCGGGAACGCAGGTCGTTCTGGATGAGGGTCTGGTGGGTCTCGGCAAGGCCCAGCTCCCACGGAAGGCCCGCGTTGTGGATGGACGTTCTGGGGGCCGCGCCGGTGCCGCCGTCGTAGCCGGAGATGAGCACCACCTGCGCCCCGGCCTTGGCGACGCCGGCGGCAATGGTGCCCACGCCCGCCTCGCTGACCAGCTTGACGGAGATCCGGGCCTGCCGGTTGGCGTTTTTCTGGTCGTAAATGAGCTGGGCCAGGTCCTCAATGGAATAGATGTCGTGATGGGGCGGCGGCGAGATGAGGGACACGCCGGGGGTGGAATACCGGGTCTTGGCGATCCACGGATACACCTTCCGGCCGGGCAGATGTCCGCCCTCGCCGGGCTTCGCGCCCTGGGCCATCTTGATCTGGATCTCCTTGGCGCTCACCAGATACTCGCTGGTGACGCCGAACCGGCCGGAAGCCACCTGCTTGATGGCTGAGCAGCGTTCGCTGTGGAGCCGGTCAGGCCGCTCGCCGCCCTCGCCGGAGTTGGACTTGCCGCCCAGCATATTCATGGCGATGGCCATGCACTCGTGGGCCTCCTGTGAGATGGAGCCGTAGCTCATGGCCCCGGTCTTGAAGCGCTTCACGATGGAGTCCACGCTCTCCACCTCGTCGATGGGGATGGGCTCGTCCAGATACTTCATCTCCATCAGGCCCCGGAGGGTGTGGGGCTTCGTCTCATCGTCCACCAGCGCGGTGTACTGCTTGAACAGCTCGTAGCTGCCGGTGCGGGCGGCCTGCTGGAGCAGATGGATGGTCTGGGGGTTATACATGTGGTCTTCCTGACCGCTCCGGGCCTTGTGGGCGCCCACGGAGTCCAGCGTGCCGTCACAGCCCAGCCCCAGCGGGTCGAAGGCCTTGGTGTGGTTGTGGTCCACCAGCTTCTCGATCTCCTTCAGGCCGATGCCGCCCACTCGGGACACGGTGTTGGTGAAGTACTCGTCGATGACCTCTCCGGAAATGCCGATGGCCTCGAAGATCTGGGCGGACTGGTAGGACTGGACGGTGGAAATGCCCATCTTGGAGGCGATCTTCACGATGCCGTGGAGAATGGCGTTGTTGTAGTCGTCCACCGCGGCGGAAAAGTCCTTGTCCAGCAGGCCCTCGCTGATGAGCTGGCCGATGGTCTCCTGTGCCAGATAGGGGTTGATGGCCCGGGCGCCGTAGCCCAGCAGGGTGGCGAAGTGGTGGACGTCCCGTGGCTCGGCGGACTCCAGAATGACGGACACGGCGGTGCGCTTCTTGGTGCGCACCAGATGCTGTTCCAGCGCGGACACCGCCAGCAGGGACGGGATGGCCACGTGGTTCTCGTCCACCCCCCGGTCGGACAGGATGATGATATTGGCCCCGTTGCGGTAGGCCCGGTCTGCGGCGATGAGCATATGCTCCAGCGCCCGCTTGAGAGGGGTATTTTTATAGCAGAGGATGGACACCGTCTCCACGTGGAAGCCGGGCTTGTCCATGGCGCGGATCTTCATCAGGTCCACCGAGGTGAGGATGGGATTGCGCACCTGAAGCACCCGGCAGTTGTCCGCCGTCTCCTCCAGCAGGTTGCCGTCGTCGCCGATGTAGACGGTGGTGTCGGTGACGATCTCCTCCCGGATGGCGTCGATGGGCGGGTTGGTGACCTGCGCGAAGAGCTGCTTGAAGTAGTTGAACAGGGGCTGGTCATGGTCGGACAGCACCGCCAGCGGGATGTCGATGCCCATGGCGGCGGTGCCCTCCGCGCCGGTCTTGGCCATGGTGAGGATGGTGTTTTTCACGTCCTCATAGGTGTAGCCGAAGGCCTTCTGGAGCTGGGTGCGGCGAACATCGTCATAGGTCTCCACCCGCTTGTTGGGGATGGGCAGGTCTTTCAGCCGCACGAGGTTCCGGTCCAGCCACTCGCCGTAGGGGTTCCGGCGGGCGTAGGTCTCCTTGATCTCGCTGTCGTCGATGATGCGGCCCGCCGCTGTGTCCACCAGCAGCATCCGCCCCGGCTCCAGCCGGGATTTTTTCACAATGTGGGCGGGGTCGATGTCCAGCACGCCCACCTCGGAGGACAGGATGAGCTGATCGTCGTCGGTGACATAGTACCGGGAGGGCCGCAGGCCGTTGCGGTCCAGCACCGCGCCCACCTGATCGCCGTCGGAGAACAGGATGGACGCCGGGCCGTCCCACGGCTCCATCATGACGGCGTAATACTGGTAGAGATCCCGCTTTTCCCGGGAAATGTTCTCATTGTTCATCCATGGCTCCGGGATACAGATCATGACGGCCAGCGGCAGCTCCATGCCGCTCATCACCAGAAATTCAAGCGTGTTGTCCAACATGGCGGAGTCGGAGCCGGACTCGTTCACCACCGGGAACACCTTGTCGATGTCGTTGTCCCAGACGGGGTTGTGCATGGTCTCTTCCCGGGCCAGCATGCGGTCCACGTTGCCCCGGATGGTGTTGATCTCTCCGTTGTGGAGGATGAAACGGTTGGGGTGCGCCCGCTCCCACGAGGGGTTGGTATTGGTGGAGAACCGGGAGTGGACCAGCGCGATGGCGGACTCGTAGAGTTCATTCTGAAGGTCGGGATAGAACTGCCGCAGCTGGCCCACAAGGAACATACCCTTGTAGACGATGGTCCGGCTGGACAGAGACACCACGTAGGTGTTGTCGTTGGACTGCTCGAACTCCCGGCGGGCGATGTAGAGCCGCCGGTCAAATTCCAGCCCCTTTTTCAGCTCCGCCGGGCGGCGGACAAAGGCCTGCTCGATGCAGGGCATCTTGGCCAGCGCCTTGTGGCCCAGCACCTCCGGCCGCACGGGCACCGTCCGCCAGCCGATGAACTCCATCCCCTCCTTGGCCACGATCAGCTCGAACATTTTCTTGGCCTGATTCCGGGGCAGGGTCTCCTGCGGGAAAAAGAACATGCCCACGCCGTAGTCCTGCTCTTCCCCCAACTCGTAGCCGTATTCCCTCACTGCCCGGGTGAAAAAGCCGTGGGAGATCTGGAGCAGGATGCCCACGCCGTCGCCGGTCTTGCCCTCGGCGTCCTTCCCGGCCCGGTGCTCCAGCTTTTCCACGATCTTCAGGGCGTTGTCCACCGTCTGGTGGGATTTTCTGCCCTTGATGTCCACCACGGCCCCGATCCCGCAGTTGTCGTGCTCAAAGGCGGGGTCGTACAG
>CAKUKL010000212.1 GCA_934662925.1 uncultured Oscillospiraceae bacterium
GTCATACTCTCCCCGGCGGTCACCGTCTGAGTGCTTCCGGCGCTGTCCGGCGCGGCAAAGCGCTCCGCCGGGTGGACAGACGTTACGCCGTCCAGCGTCCGGATGTCGTCCAGCGTATCATAGGGCACCGTCACCGCCACGGCGTTGACCGTCATGGAATAGCGGTGCTCCGCCGTCAGGCCGTCCGCCCCGGTCAGCGCGGCGATCTGCTCCAGCAGTTCATCCTGCTCCGCGGCAATGTCCGCCCGGCGGGCGGAGCGCTCCTCCTCCGGCGCGGATAGCGCGGGCACGCCGGACAGCTCCACGATGGCCTCAACCGGCGCTTTTTCCTCCGCGCCGTCCAGAAGCGCGGAGACGTCCGTCACAACGTCGGAGGGCTTGAAGGTAACGGCGGGAGTCCGCTCCGCCGCCCGGGCGGGGCAAACTGTCCCGGCCAGCAGGGCCGCCGCCAGAAATGCCGCGATCTTTTTTCTCATGGGTATCGTCCTTTCGGGGATGTAAAAACCGTTCCGCCGGTGGGCGGCGGGACGGACTGTTGTTTTTTTGTTCAGTGTACCACAGCGGTTCCCCCGGGGCAAGGGCAAAAGCGGACAACCTTTCGACGCAATTTACGGGATGTGAGTGCAGCGCGCACATCCGGCGGAAAAATACGCCGCGTTTTTTCGCAAAAGGCGCAAATTTTACGCAAAAACGTGAAAAACCGCCCGGAGACAATTTCTGTCTCCGGGCGGTCAATCTTTTGCAGATGCAGATCAAATATCCAATGCGGCGTGATAGCCTTCGTACACGGCCTTGGTGATATTGGCCGGGCGGATGCAGTCGCCCACCTCCCGCACGAAGGGCGCGGCGGTGTGGAGCGCTTCCGCGTCGGTACGGTTGGCCCGCTGGCCTACGGCGCAGATGACGGTCTCGCCGGGGATGAGCACCTCATGGCCGTCGGCACCGGCGCACAGCAGGCCCTCCGGCGTCACCGCCTTGCCGGCGGCGGACAGGTGAACGTTCACCAGTGCATCGATCTGCCGCATGAGAATGGGCCGGTGGCGGATATTGCAGTCCGGGGCCAGCGTGTCCCGCATCTCCACCAGATGGACGGTCTTGCCCTCCTGCGCCAGATGGACGGCGCACTCACAGCCGGCAAGGCCGCCGCCCAGCACCACCACGGTATCGCCCACCTTCCCGGTGTTTTTGTAGTAGTCGTTGACCACGATCACATTATCGCCGTCGATGCCGGGCAACGGCGGCACAATGGGGTTGGAACCCACCGCCAGAATGAGGGCGTCCGCCTGCTCCCCTTCCACGTACTCCGGGGTAACGGCGGTGTTCAGCCGGATATCTACGCCCTCCCGGCGGGCCTGCCGCTCCAGCGTCAGCCCCAGCTCATACATTTCCCGCTTGAAGGGCACGGCCTGCTCACATTTGAGAATACCGCCCAGTTCGCCGGACTTTTCGCACAGGATGACCTTGTGCCCCCGCTGGGCCGCGGTGACGGCGGCCTTCAGTCCGGCCACGCCGCCGCCCGCCACGATCACCTTTTTGGGCCGCAGCACTGGCGTGACCTCCATGCCGTCGCACTCCCGGCCGATGAGGGGATTTACCGCGCAGCGGCGGGTCTGGGTGGTGGGCCGCTCCGCCATGCAGGTGAAGCACCGCAGGCAGTGGATGATCTCGTCCTCCCGCCCCGCCATGACCTTGCTGGGCAGAAAGGGGTCAGCCAGCAGCTCCCGGGCCATGTCGATGAGGTCGGCCTTTCCACTGGCGATGATGTCCTCCATCATGGCCGGGTCGTTGATGGCGCCGATGGTGGCCACCGGCTTAGAGACGTGCTTTTTGATCTCGGCGGCCAGATAGACGTTCACCCCGTGGGGGGAGAACATGGACGGATGGGTGTTGAAGAAGCCGAACTGATAGGAACCGGCGGAAACGTGGATGATGTCCACCAGATCCTCCAGCGCGTGGGCGATCTTGCAGCCCTCCTCCAGATCGTAGCCGCCCTCGAACAGCTCGGAGCCGCTCATGCGCATCTCGATGGGGAAGCCGGGGCCCACGGCGTTCCGGACGGAGGTGAGCACCTCCCGGGCAAAGCGGGTGCGGTTTTCAAGACTGCCACCGTACTCGTCGTCCCGGTGGTTGAAGAAGGGGGACAGGAACTGGTTGATGAGCCACGTGTGGCCGCAGTGGACCATGACCATCTCGAACCCCGCCCGCTTGGCGAGGGCTGCGGCGTCGCCGTAGGCCTTGACGATGTCCGCGATCTGCTCCTTCGTCAGGCCCTTCACCGGCAGGCCGTCGGGCCGGACACCGTCGCTGGGGCCGTACTGGCACAGGCCCGCCTTTTTCTCCTTGTCCGCCATGTACGTTCCGGCGTACTGGCCGGAGTGGGACAGCTCCACGCTGGGCACCGCACCGTGGCGGCGGATGGCGTCGGCAGTGTAGGTGAAGGACGCGAGACTGCCCACGGTCTTGAGGTCAAGATGGAGCATGTGGGAGCCGTCGGTGGCCGGATGGACCACCAGTTCGCTCACCGTGACGGAAGCCGCGCCGCCCTTAGACCGCAGCTCGTAAAAGCCCACGGACCGGGGGCCGAGACAGCAGTCCGCCGTGATGTCGGTAGCGCCCATGGGGGCGGAGCACATCCGGTTCCGGAACGTCACATTTCCGATCTTGATGGGGCTTGTCAGATGAGGGTATTTGTTCTGCATATATTTGCTCTCCTTCCCGTTGAAAAAACATCCGGACATATTCCGGCCTATAAAAGCGGCATTCCGGGGTCCCGCACGCCATTATCCTACGGTTATCATAAAATACCAAAAGATGATTTGTCCAATATATAAAGCAGGATAACGCCATAGCTTTATATTATCGGATCGCCGCTTTTACCTGAAATGCCCAGCCCTCCCCGAAGGGAGAGCTGGGCGCGGATTCCTTATGATTTAATAATCCAGATATTCGGGCATTTTGCCGGGGTACTTGGCGCACAGCTCATCCCAGCACTTGGGAAGCTCCGCCTTCTTGCAGATGGGGCCGCCGTGGTCGCCGCCGCCGAGATAACACATGCCCCAGTCGCGGCCCGCCACCATGACGAACATATGCTCCGTGTTCCAGAACAGCGGCGCGGAGTGGACAAGGCCGGGGGCCGGGAACACCAGACCCTTGCGGGGGTGGTTGTTGCCGATGGCGGCACGGGGGATCTCGGAGGAGGGACGGCGGTTGTACTCCTTCACATAGGTGAGGATGTCCTGCTTGGTGTAGCCCGCGTCGGCAAACTGCCTGGCGGTCTCGGGCGGCAGGGTGATCATCGCGCCCACGTCAAAGCCGCCGTGCCACAGGCTGCACAGCCGGTTCAGCGTGGAGCTGACGTTGAAGGTGGGCAGCTGATGATGCTCGCTGGGCCAGAACAGGGTGACGGCGTTGTCGCCATCCTCCAGTCCCAGATCGGCGGGCAGCGTGGGCCACGGGGAGTTCTCCTCGTCCTCGGCCACGCACAGGCCGAAGCGGCAGTCGCTGCCCGGGCCGCTCATGTCCTCCTGCTGCATCCGGACGCCGGAGATGTTCATGATCATGTACGCCATGGCCCGGGACAGGCAGGCCTGAGGCCGGGTG
>CAKUKL010000213.1 GCA_934662925.1 uncultured Oscillospiraceae bacterium
CTGTTTCAGATGATTCATGATTCTTTCTCCTCCTGTAAATACTGTTCTTTCATCGTCAGAGCGTCCTCGCTCTGGGTACCTGCGGATTCACAAATAAAGGTAGGGCTCCAGTCCCGGCGGGCCACCTCCGCCGCCAGCGGGGCAAACTCCGGCCCCCAACCCTCGTCAGAGAAGCATAGATGGCGCAGTTCCCCACCCTTGGGCGTAAATTCAATGTGAGAGAAGTGGCTGTGAAAGCGGCTGGCCCGCTCCTCTCCCAACACCTCGACCATCCGGTCGAGCATCCGGCGCATTTCCTCCGGCCCGTCCAACACGCCCAGTGAGCGAGCATAGAGATGACCGAAATCAATGCAGGGCACAAGACGTTCATCCAGCGTACACAGCTCCAGCACCTCGTCCAGATCGCCCAGCTGGTTGATCTTGCCCATGGTCTCCGGACAGAGGGTCAGTCCGCCGAACCCGGCGTCGTCGCAGGCCCGGATCACTTCCCCCAGCGAGCGCAGGGCAATATCCTGCGCCGCCCGGCGGGTGCGCTTCATCAGCGCGCCGGAGTGGATGATGACCCGGCCCGCGCCCATGCGGCTGGCCACTAAGCAGGCGCCGGTGATGTAGCCAATGGTCTTTTGCAGGGCCTCGGGGTCGGGGTTTGCGAGGTTGATGAAATAGGGCGCGTGGAGGGATAGGGTGATGCCGTTTTCCGCCGCGACCGCGCCGATCTTCCGGGCGGTGGCTTCGCCCACGTGGACGCCCTTGCCGCACTGGTACTCGTAGCAGTCAAGGCCCAGCTCCCGCAGCCAGCGGGGCGCGTCCGCCGAGGACTTGTAGGGGAAATTCTCCGCGTTGCCCGCGGGGCCGAACTTCGCGCTCACAGCGGCTCCCCCCTTCGGGACAGCAGGCGAAAGGGCACCTCCACGGCGTACCGCAGATACCGCCCCGGATTGCCCGCCAGCCGGATGGGCTTCACCAGAATGGCGGACACCCCCGCCCGGTTGCCCCCCAGCACGTCGGTGAAGATCTGGTCGCCCACGATGGCGGTCTCCTCCTTCGTGACCCCCATACGCTCCATGGCGGCGTAGAAGGAGCCGGTCTTGGGCTTGCCCGCGTGGCCGATGTACGGCACCTCCAGCCCCTCGGAAAAGATCTGGGGGCGGCTCTCGTGGCGATTGTTGGACAGGACGAACAGCGTCACACCGTGGCGGTTCAAGTCATCCCGCCAGCGCTTGAGTTTTTCGTCCGGCAGGGGCACGCCGTAGGGCACCAGCGTGTTGTCCAGATCCGCCAGCAGCAGGCGGATGCCGCGCTTTTGCAGCTTTTCCCCCGTCAGTTCGTATATGTTGGCCGCCAGAAACCGGGCGCGGAACAGGGCCATCGTCTCACCTTCTGTTTTTCGTGATTCCGGCATATAACTTATCAAGCATCCACGCCGGGGCCTGCCCGGACAGAGCGCCGGTTAGCCATAGGTTATTCTATCACGTTTTCCGCGGGGTCACAAGGGGGAACATCACATGAAAGAACTGCTTTACGCGCTGCCCGGCGGCGCGGCGGACGCCGGGGCGGACTTCGGCCTCGTCCCGGCCCACATGACGTATGAGATCGCGGCGGGGCCGAAGCTCACGGGGATCGGGCTGACGCCGGACATCCGGGGCGGGGCCATGCTCATCGCCTGCTCCGGCGGCGCGGAGAGCGGCGAGCCGCAGTACTGCTGCCGTCAGGTGCTGGGCGAGTGCCAGCGCCGGGGGTTCGACCGGATCATTCTCGACTACGAGGGGGACGCAGGCCCGGCGGCCCAGCGGCTGGCCGCCGGACTGGGGCGGACCTGCACTCAGCGGGGGCTGCCCCTCTATCTGCCAGAGCCGCTGGCCCCGGCCGTTCCGGGCTGCCGGGTGCTGGTGTCCTCCCGGCTGCTGTCCGGCACGCTGGAGGGGGTCCTCCGGGACGCCATGACCCGCTGGGGCCGGGAGCAGGTCGTGCTGGCCATCGACGCCGGGGCGGAGGACTATCCCCTGCCGGTGGCGGGCCGGAGCGGCGCGCCGCTGGAGCCGGAACGGCTCCGGGCCATGATGGGCCGCTTGGAACCGGCAGTGTTTTTCGACCGTGGGCTGTGCGCCCACTACTTCACTTATATGGCCCAGGGCGGGCAGGCCCACTTCATCCTCTTCGACACCGCCCGCTCCGTCCGGGAAAAACTGGACACCGCCCAGCGGCTGGGCGTGCCCTCCGCCCTGCTGGCCGCGCCGCAGGTCGCCGGGTGGCTGAGCGAGATCTTCAATTGAAAATAAAACACAAAAACCGCCCTGCCGGATGGCAGGACGGTTTTCTGATCTCTTAGTAGAACTTCTTGCGGTTCTTGCGGGCAGCCTCGCTCTTCTTGCGGCGCTTGACGCTGGGGCTGTCATAGTACTCGCGCTTGCGGACCTCGGCCAGCACGCCGGACTTGGCGCAGCTGCGCTTGAAACGCTTCAGCGCGTTCTCCAGGGACTCACCCTCGCGGACATGAACTTCGGACATTTATATTTCCCTCCCTCCGAGGTATCCGGTTACATCCAGGATACTTTAAGGGCCATAGTTATGGCGTTAACAGTAGTATTATATGAGAAATTTCAAATCTTGTCAACCGCAAAATATGGGGTTTTCATGAAAATCCCGCCACAAATGCGCAGTCCGGGCCGTCAAAGCTCCTGAAAAAACTCGATCTCCTCCCCGGCGGGGCCGCGGCAGAAGGCGATGCGGATGGGGTAATCCTCCCCCAGCCGTTTATCCGTGACCTCCATGGTCACCGGGCAGCCCGCCTGACGGGCCAGCTCCAGCGCCCCGGCGGGGTCGTCGGTGCGGAAGGCCACATGGCGGTGGACGCCGGGCTCCAGCGGCTCGTCAGCACCGGCCACGATCTCAAGGATGCAGTTACCCAGATCCAGCATGGCGCCGCTGCCATCGCCCTCGCCCCACACGCGCAGCACGGGGAAGCCGAACACGTCCCGGTAAAA
Source organism: uncultured Oscillospiraceae bacterium (assembly GCA_934662925.1). Lineage (GTDB taxonomy): Bacteria > Bacillota > Clostridia > Oscillospirales > Oscillospiraceae > Enterenecus. Next base: position 2,985 of record CAKUKL010000213.1, read on the forward strand.
GGCCACCACCGTTTCCCAGTGGGCACGCCCGGCGGTCTTGAGGCAGATATGGTGAACGCCCGCGAAAAGGCGCTTCTTTTCGCGGCGTTCCTCATTCACTCTGGCGGAACCGGCTTCCGCCCGCTTCTCCGCGCCGCTCACGGCTTGACGATCAGGTTGACCAGACGGCCGGGAACCACGATGGACTTCACCAGATTCATGCCGTCGGTGAACTTCTGGACCTTGGCGTCAGCCTGAGCGGCGGCGATGATGGTATCGTTGTCCGCGTCGGCGGCCACCACGATGTTGGAGCGGAGCTTGCCGTTGACCTGAACGGCCATGGTGATCTCGCTGGCCACGGTCTTGCTCTCGTCATAGGCGGGCCACGCCTGCTGGCAGGCAAAGCCCTCGCCGGAGAAGCCCAGCATCTCCCAAAGCTCCTCCACGATGTGAGGGGCGAAGGGGGACAGGAGCAGCAGCAGGGTGCGCATATCGCCCTTGGTGCAGCCGTTCTTCTGGAAATCGCCCACCAGCGTCATCATGGCGGCGATGGCGGTGTTGAACTTCATGGTCTCGATGTCGTCAGCCACCTTCTTGATGCACTTGTGGATGCCCGGCTCGTTCTCC
>CAKUKL010000214.1 GCA_934662925.1 uncultured Oscillospiraceae bacterium
TCTACGAGCACCAGCTGGAGGACGAGCCCGACCCCGAGGACGAGACCCCCGACTACCCGGTGAACGTGTTTATCTCCAGGGAGGGCTATTTCAAGAAGATCACCCCCCAGTCCCTGCGCATGAGCGGCGAGCAGAAGTTCAAGGAGGGGGACGGCCCCTTCCTCCAGTGGGAGGGCACAAACCGGGACGAGCTGCTGGTTTTCACCGACAGACAGCAGTGCTACAAGACCCGCCTGTCCGACTTCGACGACTCCAAGGCCAGCCTGCTGGGCGACTATCTGCCCACCAAGCTGGGCATGGACCCGGAGGAAAAATTCCTCTGGGCCTGCGCCCCCGGCGATTACTCCGCCAGTCTGCTGTTCTTCTTTGAAAACGGCAAGGCCGCCCGGGTGGAGCTGTCCGCCTACCAGACCCAGACCCGCCGGAAAAAGCTCACCGGCGCATACTCCGACAAATCCCCGCTGGCCGCCGCCTTCCTCCTTGCCGAGGATACGGAGATGGCCGTGTGCTCCACCGAGGGCCGGGCGGTCATCTTCCACACTGCCTCCCTCAACCCCAAGACCACCCGCTCCACTCAGGGCGTCAACGTCATGACCCTCAAGCCCAAGTACAAAGTGGACTGGGTGAAGCCGCTGGCGGACACCGCCATCGTCAATGCCGGACGGTACCGCGCCCGCTCGCTGCCCATCGCCGGGGCCCTCCTCAAGGAGGAGGACCGGGGTGAGACGCAGATGTCCCTGCTGTGACCCATTCCGCCTGAGAAAGACATAAAGGAGGACCCAATATGAAGACAAGCTCCCGTCTGGGCGGTGCGGCCCGCGTCGCCGTGCTGCTCACGCTGGCCTCGCTGGTGTACGCGCTGGCCTACGTCTGGTGCTTTGACCCCAACGGCATCGCCTTCGGCGGCATCACCGGTATCGCCCAGATCATCAACCGGGTGTTCCCCGTCATCCCCGTGGGCGTCACCGTCATCGTGCTGAACATCCCGCTGTTCCTGCTGGGTTGGAAATTCATCGGCGGCAAGCTGCTGGTGTCCTCCCTGTACACCATGTTCATCTCGTCGGTGTTTATTGACATCATCACCCCCCTGTGTCACTGGGAACCCATGGAGCCGCTGCTGGCCTGCATCATCGGCGGCCTGCTGCTGGGCGGCTCGCTGGGCATCGTCTTTCTGGAGGGAGCCACCACCGGCGGCACCGATCTGGCCGCCCGTCTGCTGAAGCTCAAGCTGGCGTGGCTTCCCATGGGCAAGCTGCTCATGGCCATCGACCTGTCCGTCATCGTGATCACCGCCCTGTTCTTCCGGAACCTCAACACCGCCCTGTACGGCTTCATCGCCCTGTACATTTCCACCCTCGCCATGGACGGCATCCTGTACGGCCTTGACAACGCCAAGGTAGCCTATATCATCAGCGACAGGAACGAGGAGATCTGCTCCGCCATCGTCCACGATCTGGACCGGGGCGTCACCATTCTCCACGGGCAGGGGGCCTACACCGGCGCGGAGAAAAAGGTCCTTATGTGCGCCTTCAAGCAGCGGGAGATCGCCGCCATCAAGGCCGCCGTCAAGGAGATCGACCCGGACGCCTTCCTCATTGTATGCAACGCCCACGAGGTGCTGGGGGACGGCTTCCGTCAGTACAATAAGAACGGCCTGTAAGCAAATCAGACCACATATTTTTTACTGGAGGGATCATTATGGCCGACATCGGACTGCTCCGCAAAAATCTGGAGGCCGAGGGCTTCAAGACATCGTACTTCGCCACGGCGGAGGAATGCTGCGCCTATCTGGACGGGGCGCTGGACGGCCGCACCATCGGCTTCGGCGGCTCCCAGACCGTCCGGGACATGGGCCTGTACGAGCGTCTTTCCGCCCACAACACCTGCATCTGGCACTGGGACAAGGTACACAACGTCATCCCCAAGGACGCCACCGACGCCCAGATCTACATCTGCTCCCTCAACGGCGTGGCCGAGACCGGGGAGCTGGTCAACATCGACGGCGGCGGCAACCGGCTGGCCTCCGGCCTGTTCGGCCATGAGAAGGTGTATTTCATCATCGGCGTGAACAAGATCGCCCCGGACCTCAACGGGGCCGTCTGGCGGGCCCGGAACATCGCCGGGCCGAAAAACGCCCGGCGTCTGGAGAAAAAGACCCCCTGCGCCGTCCACGCCGACCACTGCTACGACTGCAAAAGCCCGGAGCGCATCTGCGCCGCCATGACCATCTACTGGCGCAAGCCCGCCCTCACCCCCGAGATGGAGATCGTCATCGTGGATCAGGCGCTGGGCTTCTGAGCTGAGCTGATCTGAGCTGACTTCGAAAGGAGGCCCCCCGGAATGAAACTGCGTCTCACCGCCCTGCTGCTGGCCATGGCAATGCTGCTGTCCGGCTGCGCCTCCATGCTCCAGCGCTCCTATTCCTCGTCGGCGGAGCACGTGGAGTACGCCGTGGCGGAGGATTCCTCCACCCTCCGGGCGGAGACCTACCGCGGCCTTGTAGACGCCATCCTCTACTTTGTCAACGAGCACGCGGAACAGGGCGTAGTGCGGCTCTACAACTACACCACCGACGTGGACGCCGATCTGGACGCCGCCTGTCAGGAGGTCATGCAGGAGGACCCGCTGGGGGCCTTCGCCGTAAAAAGCATCGACTGCCAGTCCGCCCGCATCGTCTCCTACTACGAAGTAACGGTATCCCTGACCTACTCCCACACCGCTCAGGAGGTGGACGCCATCCAGCTTGTCACCGGCACCTCCTCCATCCGGCAGAAGCTGCGGCAGGCCGTCAGCACCTTTTCCCCCTCGTTGGTGCTGCGGTCCTCCTACTTCACCGGCGGCGAGAGCGCCGTCCGCGCCATGGCCGTGCAGGCCTATTACGACACCGCCCAGTCCGCCTTCGGCATGCCGGACATCTCCGTGTCCGTCTATCCGGACAGCGGGGCCCAGCGCATCATCGAGGTGACCTTCCAGTGGCCGGAGAGCCAGACGAAGCTGACGGAAAAATCGGTTGCCCTGCTGGTGCTGGCCCGTCAGCTGCTTGGGGCTGCCCCGCCCGCCGGGGAAAGCTACACCCCCCAGGAGCTGGCCACCATCCTTCAGGCCAACACCTCCGCCATGGACCCCGGCGGGGCCAGCGACCCCTACAGCGCCCTCTCCGGGGCGGACGCCAACCAGCTGGCCCACACGCTGGCGCTGGAGCTGCTGTTCCAGCTGGCCAAGACCGACGTGACCCTTGTCACCGGCATGGACGGCCGGGGGGATACCTGCTGGCTCATCGTGGACACCGGCGCGGGCTACCGGCACCTGCTGCTCACGGCGGACGGGCCGCGGCTGTATACCGATCTGGAGCTGACGGCGCTGGGCTACCTGTGGAACGGCGACCTGTACCCCGACTGCGTGGATTACGGCGCCGACCTGTCCGGCGCGCAGAGCGATGCCGAGCCCAGCGAGCCGGAGGGCTGAAAACTTTTTTGTAAAAACCGCATTTTTCTCTTGACAAATCGGGTGAGGGTTGGTAAAATCCTGTTTGTCGCTGCGAGTGTAGCTCATCTGGTAGAGCGCCACCTTGCCAAGG
>CAKUKL010000215.1 GCA_934662925.1 uncultured Oscillospiraceae bacterium
CTTGATGGCAGTGTTCTCTTTCAGCATAATGTCGTGCGCGCCGCCCGCCCCATGGACACGGTCCATGGGGACCCCATTGATTTGATTCAGATCGCCGGAAGTAAATTCCGCCGATCTCAAGGTTTTGCTGCGCAAAACGCTTGTACGGCGCATCCGCGCCGGGGCCGCTTTGCGGCCCCCGAGGGCGGCACGAAAAATCCCCCCGGCAGGGCCGGGGGGACGGTGGTTCGTGAGATTTTACTTGATAGCAGTATTTTCCTTGAGCATGACGTCGTGTGCGCCGCCCTCGACGATGGAGGTAGCGGACACCAGCGTAAGCTTGGCCTTCTTCTGGAGCTCAGGGATGGTGAGCGCGCCGCAGTTGCACATGGTGGAGCGCACCTTGCTCAGGGTCAGGCCCACGTTGTCCTTCAGGCTGCCGGCGTAGGGCACGTAGGAATCCACGCCCTCTTCAAAGGACAGCTTCTTATCGCCGCCCAGATCGTACCGCTGCCAGTTGCGGGCGCGGGCGGAGCCTTCACCCCAGTATTCCTTCATATAGCTGCCGTTGATGCGGACCTTGTTGGAGGGGGACTCGTCGAACCGGGCGAAGTAGCGGCCCAGCATGACGAAGTCTGCGCCCATGGCCAGCGCCAGCGTCACATGGTAGTCGTGAACAGTGCCGCCGTCGGAGCAGACGGGGATATACACGCCGGTCTCCTCGAAGTAGCGGTCCCGCTCCTCGCACACGTCGATGAGGGAGGTGGCCTGTCCGCGGCCGATGCCCTTCTGCTCACGGGTGATGCAGATGGAGCCGCCGCCGATGCCCACCTTGATGAAGTCGGCGCCGCACTCGGCCAGGAAGCGGAAGCCCTCGCCGTCCACCACGTTGCCCGCGCCCACCTTCACGGTGTCGCCGTAGTGGTCGCGGATCCACTTGAGGGTGATCTTCTGCCACTCGGAGAAGCCCTCGGAGGAGTCGATGCACAGCACGTCGGCCCCGGCCTCGATGAGGGCGGGCACCCGCTCGGCGTAGTCGCGGGTGTTGATGCCCGCGCCCACCACGTAGCGCTTCTGGCTGTCCAGCAGCTCCAGCGGGCTGGCCTTGTGGGCGTCGTAGTCCTTGCGGAACACCATATACATCAGGCGGCCGTCGTCATCCAGAATGGGCAGGGAGTTGATCTTGTTCTCCCAGATGATGTCGTTAGCCTCTTTCAGGGTGGTGCTGGCGGGGGCGGTCACCAGCTTGTCGATGGGGGTCATGAAGTCCCGGACCTTCTCGCTGCCGTCCATGCGGCTGACGCGATAGTCGCGGCTGGCCACGATGCCCACCAGCTTGCCGGTGGAGGTGCCGTCCTCGGTGACGGCCACGGTGGAGTGGCCGGTCTTTTCCTTCAGGGCAAGAATGTCGTCCAGCGTGGCGTCGGGGCTGATGTTGGAGTCGGACACCACAAAGCCGGCCTTGTAGCTCTTGACCCGGGCCACCATGGCGGCCTGACTTTCGATGGACTGGGAGCCATAGATGAAGGCCACGCCGCCCTCCTTGGCCAGCGCGATGGCCAGCTTGTCGTCGGACACGGCCTGCATGATGGCGGAGACCATGGGGATATTCATGGACAGGGGGGGCTCCTCCCCCTTGCGGTACTTCACCAGCGGGGTCTTGAGGCTGACGTTGGCGGGGCTGCACTCGCAGCTGGAATAGCCGGGGACCAGCAGGTACTCGCTGAAGGTGCGGGACGGCTCACTGAAAATATGTGCCATGAATAGATTCCTCCCTGAATATTTCAAAATATGATTAGAGAGATTGTACCACACCGGCGGACAAAATAAAACCCCTCGCCGGGAGAGAATCTTTCACAAATTCACCGCCCTTCCGCCCTTGGAATTTGCCAGTTCGGAGATTTCCCGCCATACCGGCGGAAACCGCCCCGCCGGGGACGGCTTTTCCCGGGTTTTCCGTGACAAGCGGACAAATCCGTGCTATAATACCGGCACGTGATAAAGATTGAAAATAAGGCGTGATGACCATATGAAACCCACCAATGCCCACCGCGACCGCAGCCGGGAGCCCAGCTACCCCGTGACGGAGGATACCACGCTGCTGCCCTTTCTGCTGGACACCCTCAAGGGCAAGAGCCGCAACAACGTCAAGTCCCTCCTGTCCCGGAAGCTGGTGACGGTGGACGGACACCCCGTGAGCCGGTTCGACACTCCGCTGGCCCCCGGCCAGACCGTGTCCATCCTGTCCGTCCCCGCCCCGAAAAGCGACACGCTGCCCTTCCCCATCCTATTTGAGGACGAGCACCTCATCGTGGTGAACAAGCCCGCCAAGCTCCTCAGCGTGGCCAACGAGAAGGAAAAGACCCGCACCGCTTACCACATGGTCACCGACTATGTGAAGAGCCAGCATATCGACAACCGCATTTACGTCCTCCACCGGCTGGACCGGGACACCTCCGGCGTGCTCATGTTCGCCCGTGACCCGGAGACGAAGGAGCTGTTCCAGTCCCGGTGGAACGAGATCGTCACCCGCCGGGGGTACAAGGCGCTGGTGGAAGGCACGCCCCGCCCGGAGCGGGACACCATCCGCTCCTATCTGGTGGAGACCAGGACCCACATGATCTTCTCCGGCGACCCCGGCCCCGGGGCCCGGGAGGCCATCACCAACTACGAGGTGGTCAAGACCGGCGGCGGGTACTCTCTGCTGGACATCTCCATCGACACCGGCCGGAAGAACCAGATTCGCGTCCACATGAAGGAGCTGGGCTGCCCCATCGCCGGGGACAAGCAGTACGGCGCCCGCACCAACCCCATCGGGCGGCTGTGCCTGCACGCAAATGAGCTGTCCTTCAACCACCCCGTCACCGGCGAACCGGTGACCTTTATCGCCAAAACGCCCCGGGACTTCAACCGGGTGTTCCGGTGATGAATTTCGTATCATAAGAAAAATCAAAAGGCGCGGAGCGGATACGCTCTGCGCCTTTTCGTGTGATTTTTTGTGTTCAGAGGGCCGTGCCCCTCGCGGGCACGTAAAAGCGGCTCATGTCCGCCCCCTCCAGCGTCAGCAGCTGCACCTTTTTGTTGATGCCCCCGGCGTAGCCGGTGAGACTGCCGCCGGTACCCACCACCCGGTGGCAGGGGATGATGATGGAGACTTCGTTGTGTCCCACCGCGCCGCCCACCGCCTGAGCGGACATCCGGGGCAGACCCAGCCGGGCCGCCATCTGCCGGGCGATGTCACCGTAGGTCACGGTCTGCCCGTAAGGGATCTCCAGAAGAATGTCCCACACCTCCTGCCGGAAGGACGAGCCGGTTGGGTGGAGGGGCGGGGTGAAGTCTGGTTCCCGGCAGGAAAAGTAGATATCCAGCCAGCGCTTCGCTTCCGCCAGAATGGGCGTTTCACGCTGGGTGTGCTCCGCCGGGAGTTGATTTGCGAAATATTTCTGCCCGTCGAACCACAGGCCGGTGAGCCCGACCTCGTCGGCGGCGATCAGAATACCCCCCAGCGGGGAGTCGTAATGGGCGGTGGATACCATAGGTCTGCTCCTTTCCGGTG
>CAKUKL010000216.1 GCA_934662925.1 uncultured Oscillospiraceae bacterium
ACTTGGCGCACACCGCGTCGATGTCGTCGGGGGTGGCGGCGTCCAGCCGGAGGGTGGCCCCGCAGTGGGCGCAGATGAGGGCTACGTCGGAAAAGCCAACCTTGATGCCGTAGTCCTTGGAGCCGCAGGCGCAGGAAATGCCGCCCCGGGCGGCGATCTCCTTGATCTCGCCCAGCACCTCGGCCATGACGACCTCGTCGAGAAAGGCGCCCCGCTGCTCGGCCTGCGCGTCCATGACCAGCTTGTCCACCGCCTGCTCCAGCTTTTCCATGGCCTGAAATACGGCGTCCTCCTCCCCCACGTAGCAGCAGCCCAGCCCGGAGGCGGAGCAGGTCAGGGCCAGCAGCTTCTGGTGGAGCAGCGCGTCGTTGGAGCACACCACCTGATGGTCCTTGGCGCAGTAGACGCAGGGCACCGTCACCTCGCAGTGGTCGCCCCGCTGGCGGATGGTCAGCTCCGATTTGCCGCAGGGGCAGGCAAGGTGGTTGTCGGCGGCGGCCAGCTGGAACGCCGTGCGCTCCACGATGACGGCCTTACCGCAGACGGGACAGATGTATCCGATGGTTCTTTTTTCCTCGGGCATAAAAAGGCCCTCCTGAATCTCAAAATTATATAATATATATGATACCACAAAAAGCAGATGGTTTCCATGGTCAGACCGCCGGGAGTGTCCGCTTTTTTGAAAAAACGTGGGCGGAGCAGCGCTCCGCCCACGGTCCGGACTGTCAAAAAGCTGTGTTCGCTCAGAAATGCCTGCGTTTCCGAGAAGTAAAGTCAGGCAATTTGCAGAACCTCCAGAAGCAGCAGCCACGCAAGGCCGTAGTACGTCACCACGGCCACAAGGTCGTTGACGGTGGTGATCAGGGGACCGGAGGCCACAGCGGGGTCAATGCCCGCCTTTTTGAAGGCGATGGGGATGACGGTGCCCGTCAGGCTGGAGATGACCATGGCGGCCAGCAGAGCAAGGCCAACGCACCCGGCGATGGCGAAGGCGGAGAAGGCCGCCATGCCCACAACGAAGCGGATATACAGCGTGATGCAGATGACGCTCAGAATGCCCAGCAGGACGCCGTTGAGGGCGCCAACCCGGACTTCCTTGAACACAAGCTGCAATTTCTCCCTGCCGCTCAGGCTTTCGTCCGTCAGCACCCGGATGGTGACGGCCAGCGACTGGGTGCCCACGTTGCCCGCCATGTCCAGAATGAGGGACTGGAAGAACATAAGGATGGTGAGCTGCTGGACGATGGCCTCAAACGCGCCCACCACGCTGGACACCACAAGGCCCAGCCCCAGCAGGATGATAAGCCATGGCAGACGCTTCTTCACACTGCGCAGCACCGGCTCGTGGAGATCCTCCTCCGCGGCCAGACCGGCCAGCTTGGCGTAATCGTCGCCCATCTGGTCGTCGATGAGCTGGATGAGGTCCTGACTGGTGAGCACGCCCAGCAGGCGGTTCTGTTCGTTGAGGACGGGAATGGAATCCTCAGAGTAATCCTTCAGCCGCTCGATGCACTCATCCACCGGCTCCCACGCGTAGACAAAGGGGAAGGCGGCGGCGATGAGTCCATCCAGCGAGTCGCCCTCCCGGGCGATGATGAGGTCCTTCAGGTCGAGAGCGCCGCAGTAGCAGCCGTCCTCGTCCAGAGCGAAAATGGTGCTGACGTTGTCGTGCTCCGCCGCCTGCGCGATGACGGAGCGCATGGCCTGCTTGACGGACAGGCTCTCCGGCACAGAGACGTAGTTCACGCTCATGTGACTGCCGATCTCGTCCTCCGGGAAGGAGTTGAGCAGGGCGATCTCCGCCCGGCCGGAGGCGTCCAGCAGCTCCACCATGTCGGAGCGGTCCTTGGCGGGCAGGGCGCGGAGAATGTCCACCAGCCGCTCGGTATCCAGCCGGTTGAGCACCGCCGTGCGCTTTTTCAGCTCCAGCTCGCCCAGATATTCCGCCGCCTTCTGGTCGTCCTCGCCATACTCCAGCACGTCGGACAGCACGTCCGGGGCCAGTACGGAAAAAAACCGCTTGCGGACCACCGGGGTCATGGTCTCCAGCGCGTCGGCAAGGTCGCCGGCGTGGTAGTCCTCCAGCCGCTCGGCCATAGCCTTTGGGGACAGGTTCCCAGCCAGAATGGCTAAAATTTCACGGTCGTAGTCCGGCTGGGCGGCCGGACGGTTCTGGTTCTTCTTGTCGTCCATTTGTTATCCCTCCGTTTCGTTTGCGTGCCGCCCCGCCGGGCGGCCGCTCCGTGACGGTCACAAATGAAAAGGCACCTGCCGGAGCTTGTCCGCAGATGCCGCGAAAAACAAATCGGGAAGTCTCACCCCGCGGCCAGCCGACTGCCGCGGGCGGTGCGCGTACCGCATTTCTTTTTCGTCCATCTGCGACTATCAGAGCTGTCCATGGTGATCCCTTCCTTTCCGGCAGATGGCACTGCCACCTGTCATTGTAGAGCAGGTCATCCGCCCCTGTCAACCCGGCGGCGGAAATTTTACGGGATATTTTCTTCCCCGGGCCAGGGCATAAAATTTCCCGGCGGGGGCAGACTACCCTCAGTAAGGAAAACGAACACAAAAGGAGCTTCTGCATGGAAAACACCAAGCTGGGCAGGCAGACCTTCCGCCCCGGGACGCCCCCAGTCATCATCGGTCACGGCTCCGCCGCCGGGAACAAGGAGACGGCCGGGCCGCTGGGCCGGGGCTTCGACCACTCCTGCAAGGATGATACCTTCGGTGAGAAGAGCTGGGAAAAGGCGGAGAGCCGGATGCAGCAGCTGGCGCTGGACGCGGCCCTCGCCCGGGCGGGGCTGCACACGGCGGATCTGGACATCCTGCTGGCCGGGGACCTGCTCAACCAGTGCATCGGCTCGTCCTTCGCCGCGCGGCAGGCCGCCGTCCCCTATCTCGGGCTGTACGGGGCCTGCTCCACCATGGGGGAGAGCCTCGCGCTGGCGGCGCTGCTGCTGTCCGGTGGGTACGGGCGGTACGCCGCCGCCGTCACGTCGTCCCACTTCTGCTCCGCAGAGCGGCAGTACCGCACGCCGCTGGAATACGGCGGCCAGCGGACGCCCACCGCCCAGTGGACGGCCACCGCCGCCGGGGCGATGGTGCTGACCTCCGGCGGGCGGAAGGGCCCCGCCGTCACCTGCGTTACCGTGGGCAAGGTGGTGGACAAGGGCATCAAGGACGCCAACAACATGGGGGCGGCCATGGCTCCCGCCGCCTACGACACCTTAAAGACCCACTTTGAGGATACCGGACGTTCGCCGGACTACTACGACCTCATCGTCACCGGCGATCTGGGCCGGTTGGGCCGGGAGATCGTGTGCGACTTTTTCGCCCGGGACGGCGCGCCCCTGTCCAACTACAACGACTGCGGCCTGCTGCTCTTCGACGGGGAGGATCAGGACGTCCACTGCGGCGGCTCGGGCTGCGGCTGTTCCGCCGCCGTCCTCAACGGCTATCTCATCCCGGGGCTGCTGTCCGGCCGGTGGCGGCGCATCCTGTTCTGCCCCACCGGGGCGCTGCTGTCCCC
>CAKUKL010000217.1 GCA_934662925.1 uncultured Oscillospiraceae bacterium
TTCATGGACCGTTCTGTTCTGGAAGGCGACCCGCACGCAGTCTTGGAGGCTATGGCCATTGCCGGCTATGCCATCGGTGCCGATGAAGGTTACATTTATGTCCGTGCCGAATATCCCATTGCCATTCACCGTCTGCAGGTTGCCATCAAGCAGGCGCATGAATACGGCCTTTTAGGAAATGATATTTTCGGCACCGGCTTCAATTTTGACATTCAGCTTCGTTTCGGCGCAGGCGCTTTCGTCTGCGGCGAAGAGACCGCTCTGATGACCTCCATCGAAGGGCACCGGGGCGAGCCCCGTCCCCGTCCGCCCTTCCCGGCGGTCAAGGGCCTGCTGGGCCGGCCCACCCTCCTGAACAACGTGGAGACCTACGCCAACATCACGTGGATCCTCAACAACGGCTGGGAGAAATTCGCCGCCATCGGCACGGAGAAGTCCAAGGGCACCAAGGTGTTCGCGCTGGGCGGCAAGATCACCAACACCGGCCTTGTGGAGATCCCCATGGGCACCACCCTGCGCACCATCATCGAGGACATCGGCGGCGGCATCCCCAACGGAAAGAAGTTCAAGGCCGCCCAGACCGGCGGCCCTTCCGGCGGCTGCATCCCCGCCGAGCTCATCGACACCCCCATCGACTACGACTCCCTCACCGCCATCGGCTCCATGATGGGCTCCGGCGGCCTCATCGTCATGGACGAGGACAACTGCATGGTGGACATCGCGAAATTCTTCCTTGAATTCTGCGTGGACGAGTCCTGCGGCAAGTGCGCCCCCTGCCGCATCGGCACCAAGCGGCTGTACGACCTGCTGTGCAAGATCACCGACGGCAACGGCACGCTGGAGGATCTGGACACCATCGAGGAGCTGTGCTACCACCTGAAGGACTCCGCCCTGTGCGCGCTGGGCCAGTCCGCCCCCAACCCGGTGCTGTCCACCCTGAAGTACTTCCGGGAGGAATACATCGCCCACGTGGTGGAAAAGCGCTGCCCCGCCGGGGTGTGCCGGAACCTGCTCCGGTTCGAGATCGACCCGGCCAAGTGCAAGGGCTGCACCCTCTGCGCCCGGAACTGCCCCACCGGCGCCATCACCGGCGCGGCCAAGGGTCCCCACGTCATCAACCACGACAAATGCATCAAGTGCGGCCTGTGTATGTCCAACTGCCGCTTTGACGCCATTGCGAAGCACTGAGGGAAGGAGTGACGAACGTGGAAACGAAAATGATCCATCTTACCATCGACAATATCCCCGTCACCGTTCCCGAGGGGACGACGGTTCTGGAGGCCGCCCGCTCGGCGGGCATCAAGATCCCCTCCCTGTGCTACCTCAAGGACATCAACGAGATCGGCGCCTGCCGCATCTGCGTGGTGGAGGTCAAGGGCGCCCGGAGCCTGATGGCCTCCTGTGTCTACCCGGTGAGCGAGGGGATGGAGGTCCGCACCAATACGGAGCGGGTGCGCCACTCCCGCCGCCTGACGCTGGAGCTGATCCTGTCCAACCACCGGATGGACTGCCTGACCTGCCCCCGCAACGCCCAGTGCGAGCTGCGACAGCTGGCCGCCGACATGGGCATCGACGCGGTGCGCTACGCCAACGACAATCTGCTCCCCCAGCCGGAGGAGACCGCCCTCCATCTGGTCCGGGACAACTCCAAATGCATTCTGTGCCGCCGGTGCGTGTCCGCCTGCCGCCAGCTCCAGTCCGTGGGCGTCATCGGCCCCAATGACCGCGGCTTCCACACCCACATCGGCTGCGCCTTCGACCGGGATCTGGCCGAGGTGGACTGTGTGTCCTGCGGCCAGTGCATCGTGGTGTGCCCCACCGGCGCGCTGGCGGAGAAGGACTCCACCGCCGAGGTCCTCGCCGCCCTCCGGGATCCCAAGAAGCACGTCATCGTCGGCCCCGCCCCCTCCGTCCGGGTGACGCTGGGCGAGTGCTTCGGCATGCCCATCGGCTCCAATGTGGAGGGCAAGATGGTCTCCGCCCTCCGGCGGCTGGGCTTTGACAAGGTGTTCGACGTGGACGCCGCCGCCGACTTCACCATCATGGAGGAGGGCACTGAGTTCATCGAGCGTCTCCAGAACGGCGGCACCCTGCCCATGATCACCTCCTGCTCCCCCGGCTGGATCCGGTTCTGCGAGCAGCACTATCCCGAGTTCATTCCCAACCTGTCCACCTGCAAGTCCCCCCAGCAGATGTTCGGCGCGCTGGTCAAGAGCTACTACGCCGAAAAGGAGGGCATCGACCCCCACGACATCTATGTGGTGTCCGTCATGCCCTGCACCGCCAAGAAGTACGAGGTCAAGCGGGAGGAGCAGCGCATGGCCAACGGCTGCATGCCGGTGGACGCCTCCCTCACCACCCGGGAGCTTGCCCGGATGATCACTCAGGCGGGCATGATGTTCGACCACCTGCCCGACGGCGATTTCGACCCCATTCTGGGCGTCTCCACCGGCGCGTCCGTCATCTTCGGCGCCACCGGCGGCGTCATGGAGGCGGCGCTGCGCACCGTGGCCGCCAAGCTCACCGGCAATGAGATGGGCGCGCTGGAATTCACCGAGGTCCGGGGCACACAGGGCATCAAGGAAGCCACCTACGATCTGCCCGGCGGGCCGGTCCGGGTGTGCGTGGCCTCCGGCCTTGCCAACGCCAAGGCCGTGCTGGACGGCGTCCGCTCCGGCAAGCTCAAGTATGACTTTATCGAGCTGATGGCCTGCCCCGGCGGCTGCGTCAACGGCGGCGGCCAGCCGCTGCACTCCGCCACCGTCCGCTCCTTCACCGACCTGCGGGCCCTCCGCGCCCGCTCGCTGTACAAGCAGGATCAGGGCATGGAGTTCCGCAAGAGCCACGAAAGCCCGGTAGTCAAGGCCATTTACGAGGAATATCTGGGCGAGCCGGGCAGCCACAAGGCCCACGAGCTGCTCCACTGCACCTACGTGCCCCAGAAGCGCTACCGCACCGTCGACTGAATCGACCTTTCAAAAAGGGACGAAATCTTCAGATTTCGTCCCTTTTTTCATATCGCCCAAGAACCTCGTTGACGGAAAAAGCCCGGGCGTGTATAATATCAGAGTATATCCGTGGGCTTTCGCCCCGATCCATTTCTTTTCGCCCTGCCGTTTTGTAAAGGAGCCCGGCCATGAACACTCTGGTCATCGAAAAAAGCGCCCTGAAAAACAACATCAGCCTTGTGAAGGAGCAGGCCGGGGCCTCTTATATCTACGCCAATCTCTCCGGCGACGGGTACGGCGCCGGGGCCGTGCAGCTGGCAAAGCTCCTGCGGGACGAGGGCATCCGCCGCTTCTGTGTGGACAGCGCAGACACCGCCGCCGCTTTGCGGAAAGCCGGGCTGGTGGACGAGGAGATCCTGATGCTCCACTCCACCTCCGACCGGGAGGTGCTGGAAAAGCTGTCCGATCTGAACGTGGTGTGCTCCGTGGGCACGCTGGAGGCGGGCATGGCCCTCAACGCGCTGGC
>CAKUKL010000218.1 GCA_934662925.1 uncultured Oscillospiraceae bacterium
CACCAACGACAACGACGCCGTGCTGCACCGCATCGCGCTGGATCACGCCAAGCTCAAGTACCTGGTGGTGGACCACTCCAAGCTGAACAGTGCCTCCTTCTCCAGCGTCTGCGGACTCAAGGAGCTGGACGGCATCATTATGGATACGGACTTTTCGCCGGAGTGGAAGGACTGCCTGAACCGCAATCAGGTGCTCATTTATTGAAGTCTTAAACGAAACCATTTCGCGTGGGGCGGATCATGGGATCCGCCCCACGTTCTGTTTTCCGCGCTTTAAGTGGGGAAAAATTACTTCTTGTCGACGAACTTCTCGACGGGCTTGATGCCCATCTTCTCGAAGGCGGACTTGAAGGAGCCGGTCTCATCGGGATAGGCAATGCCCTTCTCGGTGATGATGCCGGTGACAAAGTTGTGGTCGGTCACGTCGAAGGCCGGGTTGACCACGCCGACGCCCTCGGGAGCCATGCGCTTCTCATACCACATCTCGGTGACTTCCTCGGGCTTGCGTTGCTCGATATGGATCTCGTCGCCGGACTCCATGGTCATGTCGATGGTGGAGGAGGGAGCGCAGCAGTAGAAGGGCACGCCGTAGTGCTTGGCGATGATGGCCACGCCGCTGGTGCCGATCTTATTGGCGGCGTCACCGTTGGCGGCCACCCGGTCGCAGCCCACCATGCACGCCTGCACCCAGCCGTTTTTCATGACGATGGACGCCATGTTGTCGCAGATGAGGGTGACGTCCGCCCCGGCGCGGTCAAGCTCCCACGCGGTGAGCCGCGCGCCCTGAAGCAGGGGGCGGGTCTCGTCGGCGAAGATCTTCAGCGGGAAGCCGCGCTCCGCCGCCAGAAAGAACGGCCCCTGCCCGGTGCCGTACCGGGAGGTGGCCAGCGGCCCGGCGTTGCAGTGGGTGAGCACCCCGTCCCCCGGGTGGAGCAGGGACAGTCCGTACTCGGAAATGGCCCGGCACATGGCGATGTCCTCTTTGTGGATGGCGACGGCCTCCGCCCGCAGGGCGGCAACGACCTCTCCGGCGGGGGCCCCGGGCATAGCGTCCATCCGGGCCAGCATCCGCCGGACCGCCCAGGACAGATTCACCGCCGTGGGCCGGGCGGCGGCGAGGGCGGCGGCCTGTTCCCGGAGGGCGGCGCGGAAGGCGTCCCCCTCCAGCCCCTTCGCCGCCAGCCGGTCAGCCAGCACGAACAGGCTGTACCCCGCGCAGATGCCGATGGCGGGCGCGCCCCGGACGCGGAGCTGGTAAATGGCGTCCACCATGTCCTCCAGCGTGTTCAGTTCAATATATACCAGCTCGCCGGGCAGGCGGGTCTGGTCGATGATGACCAGCTTGTCCTCCGGCGTGAGCCGGACGCTTTCCAGATGCTCCAGTTCCATGAAAATTCCTCCGTTCAAACGGGGAAAACCGCTGCGGCGCAGCGGTTCCCGTGTAAGCTCAGTTGAATTTGTAGATCTTCCGGGCCAGCCGGTACAGCTTCACCGACAGCTTGCGGCCCTGATAGCCGGGGATGTTGGTGCCCATATTGGTCAGGCGGTAGCGGCAGCGGCGGTAGAGGGCGGGGTCCTTGTCCCGCAGGTACTCCCACAGTTCGGTGCGCAGACCGAGGGACTCCGGCGTGTCGGCGATGATGGAGAAAATGGAAGAGATACTCATCATCATGGACAGGTAGTTGAACATATACCGGCCCAGCCGCTTCTGCATGGCCTTGATGGCGTGGAGGTCGTGGGCGTCGATCATGATCTTGGTGACCCGGACCTGCTGGTCGATGCGGCCGGCCATGACCGACTCGTTCACCGACTGATCCGACCGGCCGATGAAGTAGCGGTAGAGGTCCACGTTCATATAGTACATGGTCTTGACGTAGGGCAGGGGCTGGTAGACAAAAATGTTGTCCACGTAGAAGGTGTGCTTGGGCAGCTCCAGTCCGCAGTCCCGCAGCAGCTGGGTGCGGTAGATGACCGAGTGCATCAGCAGGTACTGGGAAGCCTTGAAGTGGCCGATGTCGTTCCATGTGAAGATCTTGCCGATGGGGAACACGTTTTTGTAGCCCATGACCTTCTGGGTGTTGTCCTCCACGTGCTCGTAGACATAGTTCGCGATGACCATGTCCACCGGGGCGGGCATTCTGGCGAAGTCCCGCAGGCGGGCCATGACTTTGGCCAGCGCGTCGGCGTCCAGCCAGTCGTCGGAGTCCACGACTTTGTAGTACATGCCCCGGGCGTTGCGCAGACCCTGATTGACGCCCTCGCCGTGGCCGCCGTTCTCCTGATGGATGGCGCGGATGATGTCCGGGTGCTCCGCGGCCCAGCGGTCGCAGATGGCGGGGGTGTCGTCTTTGGTGGAGCCGTCGTCCACCAGAATGATCTCCGCCTCCGGCCCGGCGGTGAGCAGCGTCTCCACGCAGTGGTCCATGTAGGCGGCGGAATTGTAGCAGGGGACGGCGAATGTAATGAGCTTATCCATGGAGTTCTCCTTTACTTGAGCAGATCGTCGGACAGGGCGAGGGCCCGGGCGACGATCGCGTCCATGTTGTAATACTTGTACTCCGCCAGACGGCCCAGCAGATGGAGATTCCCGTGCCGGGCGGCGAGGGCGGCGTAGCGGCCGTAAAGGGCGTTGTTCTCGTCGTTGATGATGGCGTAATAGGGCGTCTCGCCGATGGCTCCAGTGTAGGGCCGGGAGTATTCCTTCACGATGGTGGTGACGCCGGTCTGCCGCTGGCCGGTCATGTGCTTGAACTCGGTGATGCGGGTGAAGTCCTCGTCCACGGTGTAGTTGACGGTGCCGTGGGTCTGGAAATAGTCGGTGGGCAGCGTCTCGAATTTGAAGTCCAGCGTCCGGTAGGGCAGGCGGCCGAACACACAGCCGAACAGCTCGTCCGCCGCGCCGGTGTAGATGACGGGGCCGGAGAAGGGCTGGTCCTCAAAGAGCAGTTCGTCCCCCCGGAGGTCCAGCAGGTCGAGGGCGTTGACGCCCAGACGGACCTCGATGTTGGGGTGATCCAGCATCCGCTGGAACAGGGGGGTGTAGCCGCTCAGGGGCATGCCCTGATAGGCGTCCTGAAAATAGCGGCAGTCCCGGCTGAGGAACACCGGCACCCGGGCGGTGGTGTTGGGGTCGATCTGCTCCGGCGTGGTGCCCCACTGCTTCATGGTATAGTGGACAAAGACGTTCTCGTACACGTAGTCCGCCAGCGCGGCGATCTCGGGGTCGGGATTCTGGCGAAGCTCCAGAATGGTGACCTTTTTCTCCGGGCCGTAGGCGGCGATGAGCTTTTCGCCCAGCGCCTTTCCCTTTTCCGGGCCGAAGGCCGTCTCCATGCTGGTCAGGTTGAAGGGGACGGGGAACTGCATCCGGCCGCCCTTCCCGTCGGGGATGCTGGCCACCACCTTGTGGGGGTAGTCCAGCCACGCGGTGAAGCGGGTCAGGTAGTGGTCCACC
>CAKUKL010000219.1 GCA_934662925.1 uncultured Oscillospiraceae bacterium
CCGCAGTCCCGCAGGATGCGCAGCTTGTGCTCCCTGAGCTTTTTGTACTCCGCGAGAGCCGCAGCGTACCGGGGCCGGAGCTGGCAGATGCAGTCGTCCAGAAACTGCCGCCGCTCTCCGCTGCCCGCCCGGATGAGGTACAGGTCCTCCGGACAGAACAGCACGGTGTTCAGGATGCCGGACAGCTCCCCCGCCGTTTTCAGCCGCACGCCGTTGGACAGGATCTGCCGCCGGGCCCCCCGGTGGAGGGATATCTCCAGCGTGAAGTCCCGGTCCCGCCCGGCCACCTCGCCCTTCAGAAAGGCGTGATCCACGCCGAACTGGATCAGCTCCCGGTCGTATCTGGCCCGGTGGGAGGAAGCAGTGGACAGATAGGCGATGGCCTCCAGCAGGTTGGTCTTTCCCTGAGCGTTGTCCCCGTAAATAACGTTGACGCCGGGATGGAACCGGGCGTCCAGATGGACATAGTTCCGGAAAAAATCCAGCGTGATGCCTTTGACCGTCATTCCACCAGCAGGGCGATCTCGCCGCCCAGCTCCACCCGGTCGCCGGGCCGGATCTTCTTGCCCCGCATGGTGCAGACCTCGCCGTTCACCGTCACGTCGCCGTCCTGAATGGCCAGCTTCGCCTCTCCCCCGGTGGCCACGGCGTTGGCGAACTTGAGGAGGGCGTCCAGCTTGATGAATTCCGTAGTGATCTTGATATGCTCTTCCTGCATAATGGCCTCCAAATTTGCAAGGGCGAAGCCCTTGCGACCTTTTTTTATTCGCCGGAAAATCGGCGAAGAATTTGCGTCCTGCGGACGCGGAGCTGAGGGTTTCGCCCCTCAGGGCGACATCCTTTTTGTACGCACAAAAAGGATGCAAAAAAGCGCTCAGGGGGAAAACGCGGTCGGCTCCGAACGCTGAGGGGCGCGTTCTGCGCTCCAGCGTTTTTCCCCTAAGAACCCCATAAGGCGCGAGCGTTTCTGCGGAAACGCCATTACCGCTGACGCGGCGCGCCTTCCGGGAAAACCAGTTTTCCCGGAGACCCTTTCCGCCCTACGGGGTGGACAGGGGAGTTTCTGCGTCTATTACCGGCGCGGGGTAACAGGACACGCGAAGCCGCTATTTATTGCTGCCGCTCCATTGGCGGTTGTTATAGCCGGTTCGGCCTCAGATAGGCGCCTACACAGTGCTTTGCCATTGGTGCGGCAGCGCTATCGAGCGCAAACCCCGCAAGTCAGCGCCAGACCAGCGGCAGCGGAAAGAGAAAAGACAGCGTCTTACCGAAGTAGTCGGAACAACTTCTGCGGCATGGTAAAAGCAAGGCTATGCCAGACCCCTCTAAGGGGTACACAGGGGATTATCCCCTGTGCGTGCTTTTGGTGACTTTTCGCACGAACGAAAAGTCACCCCAGCGGAGCATTAGGCGCGGGCATTTCTGCGGAAATGCCAAACCCGCTGACGCGGCGCGCCTTCCGGGAAAACCAGTTTTCCCGGAGACCCTTTCCGCCCTACGGGGTGGACGGGGGATATAAAGTAACTCGCCGTCAGGCGAAACCTGACCACCGCCGAGACTCCCGGCGAATACGGGAGAATAAGGTTCAAAGGACTTCGTCCTTTGGTTTTCACTGCTTTTTGCCTCCGCAAAAAAGCGCTGAAAACATTTTCCCCCTTTTGCTGCCGCCCGATTCGTGTTATGATGATATGAAACATTTGAAATACGGAAAAAGGAGCGTTTTTCCATGCGCGACGAGAAAAAGAATCAGAATCTGGAAGCCGAGGCCGACGGTCTCATCGAGGGCCGCAACGCGGTGATCGAGGCCCTCCGGGCCGGGACCGCCATTGATAAAATCTACATCGCCAAGGGCGAGACGGACGCCACCCTGGGCCACATCGCCTCCTCCGCCCGGGACAAGGGCGTGGTGGTTGTGGAGGCCGACCGGCGGAAGCTGGACGGCATGAGCCGCACCAAGAGCCATCAGGGCGTCATCGCCGTGTCCGCCGTCCGGGAGTATGCCGAGGTGGACGACATCCTTGCCGCCGCCCGGGAGAAGGGCGAAGCCCCCCTCATCGTGGTGTGCGACGAGCTCAGCGACCCCCACAATCTGGGCGCGGTCATCCGCACCGCCGAGGCCGCCGGGGCCCACGGCGTCATCATCCCCAAGCGGCGCTCTGCCGGGCTGACCGCCATCGTGGCCAAGACCTCCGCCGGAGCGGTGAGCTATCTGCCCGTGGCCCGGGTGCCCAACCTCACTGCCCTGCTCAAGGACCTGAAAAAAGAGGGGCTCTGGGTGTTCGGCACCGCCGCCGACGGCAATACCACCCTCTACGACGCCGACCTGAAGGGCCCCGCCGCCATCGTCATCGGCAGCGAGGGAGACGGCATGAGCCGCCTCGTCCGGGAGCAGTGCGACTTCCTCGTGTCCATCCCCATGCGGGGTCAGGTCAACTCGCTGAACGCCTCCGCCGCCGCGGCGGTGGTGCTGTACGAGGCCGTGCGGCAGAGAAGCTGAACCAAAGCAATTCCACCAAAGGAGCGCGCCCATGTCCGAGCATAAGGATGATGAAAAGAAGCAGTGCTATTCTGTGGATGATATTTTAGCGGAGTACGGCTCCGGAAAATACGGGAAGTCCAAAATTCTGGAGTTCCCCGAGCAGCCCCGCCGCCCCGAGCCGGAGCCGCCGGAGGAGACGGCCGCCCAGGCGGAGAACGAAGGGCCGGATGAGTCCCGGCCGCCGGAGCCCGCCGCCGAAGCAAAGGCGGAGGAACCGAAAAAGCCCCGGCCCGCCAAAGTGGACAAGCCGTCCAAAAAGCCGGAACCGGAAGGGCCGGAGGACGGGGACAACATCGTGGAGATCGAGCCGGAAAGCCCCCTCCACGGCCTTGCCGCCCGGTTCCACACCCTGCTGCGCCGGGCGGACCACTACGCCGACCACATGTACGATCAGGCGGAGCCGGACGAGGAGACGGTAAAGGCGGAGCGGTACATCCCCGGCGTGGACCGGGAGGAGACGCCGGAGGAACCCGCCGAGCCAAAACGCCCCAAACGGGCACGGCCCGCCCGGCCCGCGCCGCCGGACACCGCCCCCGCAGATCTGGCCGCCCGGTGCGCCCGGGGGCTGGGCGGAATGCGGGCGCGGCTGGTGCTGGCCATGCTGTGCGCCGTCGCCTGCGCCGCCGTGTCCATCGACCTGCCGTGGCTGAGCTGGGATCAGTGGCCCCAGCTCCGCGCGTGGCTCATGCCCGGCCTGCTGGCCGCCACGGGGCTGCTGTGCGGCACGCTGCTACTCCGGGCCGTGGGGCAGCTCGCCCGGCTGCGGCTGGGGGCGGAGACGCTGCTGCTCTTCGCCTTCCTCTTCACGCTGGCCGACGGGGCGGCGCTGGCCCTGACCGATTACCGGACGGGGCAGCCCTGCTGCGCCGTCACCGCCTTCGGCCTTGCCTTCGCCCTGTGGGGGGACT
>CAKUKL010000220.1 GCA_934662925.1 uncultured Oscillospiraceae bacterium
CCTCCAGACCCTGCCCCCCGTCAATGAGGAGGTCGCCAGGGCCAGCGGGCTGGGCGACTATATCAACAACGCCAACGTCAGCGCCTTCAACGACGCGGTGGTGCAGACGGCGGCGGACAAGCAGGTGGCTCTGCTGGACACGGCCTCCGTGTTCCGGACGGAAAACGGGGATCTTGACGCGGACATGGCCGCCGACGGTGTCCACTTCCGCCGGGCGGGCTACCAGATCTGGTACGAATATCTCAGGACCCATACACTGACGGCGGAGGAATACGCCGCCGCGGTCCCTGCCGAGCCGGATACCGCCGAGCCGTCCGACAATGCGGGGAACTGACGCAAAGGAGCTGTTTTTATGAAAAAGATCCGTCTTATCTGGCCGGTGCTGGCCCTGCTCCTGCTGTGCGCCTGCGGCACCGGCGACAGCTGCAAGACCACCTACTCCGCGCAGAACGCGCAGGACCTCATCGACGCCGGGGCCTTTACCGGCGAGATGGAGGAGGTGGACGGCGATGTGGCCGCCGCCCTGTACGGCCTTGATGAGAGCACCGTCACCGAATGCAAGTGCTTTATGGCGGTGAACACGGCGGTGAGCGCCGACGAGGTGGCCGTGCTGGTGCTGACCGACGAAAAGGCGGCGGACGCCGCCGTGACCGCCTGCAAAGCCCGGGTGGACAGCCAGATCGAGAGCTGCACCGACTACGCCCCCGCCGCCATCCCGGGGCTGGAAAACGCCGTGATCCTCCAGCGGGGCTATACCGTTCTCTTCGCCGTGGGCGACCCGGACAAGCTGCCCCAAGCCCTCAGCGATCTGGCCCTGACCAACTGAAAAGATGAAAAAAACACCCCGGTTTTCCGAAAAAAAACGGGGTGTTTTCATATCTGATACTTGCAGGCTCCGCATCCGCAGGGCTTTGCTTTTCAGTCCCAAGACACGTGATCCGGAGCGTCGGAGTCGCCAACCTTCCCGCCGTTGTCGGAGGGGGGATCCACCGGCGTGTTGGTCATGCGGATGGAGCGGGCGGGGGGCTCGATGTCGCCGGGCAGGCTGACCTCGGCAAGGGACGGATCCCGGCCCTGAATGATGGCCACCATCTCCGCGCCGGTGATGGTCTCCTTTTCCAGCAGGTAGGCCGCGATCTTGTCCAGCAGCTCCCGGTGCTCCTCGAGGATCCGGACGGCGTCGGCGTGGCACCGGTCGATGATACCCCGGACCTCCTCGTCGATGCCGGCGGCGGTGTCCTGGGCGCAGGTCAAACCCATCTGGCCGTCCAGATACTGGTTCTGCACCGTGGCAAGGCCCATCATGCCGTACTTGCTGCTCATGCCGTACATGGTGACCATCTTCCGGGCCAGGTCGGTGGCCCGCTCGATGTCGTTGGCTGCGCCGGAGGACTTGGAGTTGAACACCACCTCTTCGGCGGACCGCCCGGCCAGCAGGGAGCGGATCTCGGCCAGCAGGTCGTTCTCCGTCATGAGGAACTTCTCCTCCTCAGGCAGGTGGAGGGTATAGCCCAGTGCGCCCTGAGTGTGGGGCACGATGGTAATCTTGCTCACGGGCATGGCGTTGTTCTTCTGGTAATGGGCCACCAGCGCGTGGCCCACCTCGTGGTAGGCGATCATGCGCTTTTCCTGCTCGGTGAGGACGGTGCCCTTCTTCTCGCTGCCCGCGATGACGAACTCGAAAGAGGTGAGCAGATCCTGCTGGTTCACCGCCTTGCGGCCCTGCCGCACCGCCCGGAGGGCGGCCTCGTTGACGAGGTTGGCAAGGTCGGCGCCCACGCAGCCCGCGGTGGCCTGGGCGATCTTGTTGAGGTTCACGTCGTCGGACAGGCGGATGTTCCGGGTGTGGACCTGAAGGGTGGCGAGGCGTCCGGCCAGATTGGGCCGGTCGATGGTGATCCGCCGGTCGAACCGGCCGGGCCGCAGCAGGGCCTTGTCCAGCACCTCGGGCCGGTTGGTGGCGCCCAGCACAATGACCCCCTTGCCCGGGTCGAAGCCGTCCAGCTCGGCCAGCAGCTGATTGAGGGTCTGCTCCCGCTCGTCGTTGCCGCCCATGCGGTTGTCCCGGGACTTGCCGATGGTGTCGATCTCGTCGATGAAGATGATGCAGGGGGCCATTTTGCTGGCTTCCTTGAACAGGTCGCGGACACGGGACGCACCCACGCCCACGAACATCTCCACGAAGTCGGAGCCGGAAATGGAGAAGAACGGCACGTTGGCCTCGCCAGCCACGGCCTTGGCGAGGAGGGTCTTACCGGTGCCCGGAGGGCCCACCAGCAGCGCGCCCTTGGGCAGCTTCGCGCCGATCTCGGTGTACTTGCCGGGGTTGTGGAGGAAGTCTATGATCTCCTCCAGACTCTCCTTGGCCTCGTCCTGTCCGGCCACGTCGGCGAAGGTAACGCCGGTCTTTTTCTCCACGTACACCTTGGCGTTGGCCTTGCCCACGCCGCCGATGCCGCCCATGCCGCCGGAGCCCATCTTCTTGAACATGTAGCGGTAAATGAACACCATGGCCAGCACCATGATGAGGGTGGGCAGCACATAGCTGACCACGGCGGACATGAGGTACTGGCTGTCGGTGACCAGCTTCGAGCCGTAGGTGACGCCCTGCTCATCCATCAGGGGGATGAGTGTGTCGTCGGTGATGGAGGGGGGGGCGGTGACAAAGGTGGCGGTGCTCTCCAGCGCATCGTTGAGCCGCCCGTCGAACCACTTGTTGAAGAGGTGGCGCTGCTGCTCGCTGAGGGACTCAGTGATCTGCTCGGCGTAGTCCGTCAGGGGCGGCGTGCCCTTCTTCACCGTGAAGTAGTAGGCGTTGGTGCTGATGTCCACCGTCTCCACGTACCCGGCGGTCACCCACTGCTTGAACTCGGAGTACTCCACCTCCACGGTGCTGGCGTTCTGGATGGAACTGACGCAGGTATTCAGCAGCATCACCAGCACCACGGCCCACAGCACGATACCGAGGAAGCCGATGGGCGTTTTTTTCTTGTTGTCGTTGTTATTGTTGTTGCTTGGTTTGTTAGGCCCGGCCATAGGCGTGCCCTCCTTCAATGTCTGGAAGGTCATAAAAAGAGCGAAAACATTCCATTATTTTAGATGAGTATACCACGCCCGGGGGGCAAAAACAAGGAATGTTCATGGACAGGGTGTGAATTTTCTGTAACCAAAGGGCCGACGGCCCTTGGGGAACCGCAGGGGCGAAGCCCCTGCCACCGCTTTTCTTCTTTACGAAAGAAGAGAAACGTCAGGTTTCGCCTGACGGCGACCTACTTTCTGTATGAACAGAAAGTAGGCAAAGAATCACTTAGGGGAAAAACGCGGATTCGACTTCGAATGCAAAGGGCGCATTCTCGCTCATAGCGTTTTTCCCCCCTAAGAACCCAATTTTACGAGAGCGCAAGGAAATAGTGCGGCGTTCTATCGACCGGCGCGGGGTAACAG
>CAKUKL010000221.1 GCA_934662925.1 uncultured Oscillospiraceae bacterium
GGCTCACGACGATCTGCTGAACATTCTCTTGCAGGTCATGGAGGACGGCGCGCTCACCGACGGCCTTGGCCGGAAGGTGGACTTCCGGAACACAGTGCTGGTGATGACGTCCAACATCGGGGCGCGGAAGCTGGTCAGCCGGGGCCCGACGCTGGGCTTCGCCGGGGGAAGCGGCGAGGACCGGGCGAGGAGCGAGGTCATGGCCGAGCTGAAAAAGCGCTTCAAGCCGGAATTTCTCAACCGGTTGGACGAGGTCATCCTCTTTGACCGGCTGGGCGAGCCGGAGACGGAGGACATCGCCGCCCGCCTGCTGGACGGGGTGGCGGGGCGGCTCCGGGCACTGGGCGTTGGGCTGGACGCCCGCCGGGAGGCGGTGGCCCTGCTGGCCCGGGAAAGCTACGACGGCGACAACGGCGCGCGGCCCATCCGCCGGGCCATCCGCAGCCGGGTGGAGGAGCCCGCGGCGGAGCTGCTGCTCACCCACGCGCTGGACAGCGGAGACACCCTGTGTCTGGCGGTGGAGGAGGAGAAGCTGGTGCTCCGGCCGGAAAAGGCGGGGCAGCGCCGGGAAAACGGCGCAAAGCTGCTGTGAAAAAAGGCAAGGGGGGACGGCCGGGATGGCCGTCCCCCCTTCTCCTTGAATAGAGAAAGAGAAAAGAGAAAGCTGTGTGAATACTGCTTCAGCGGTACTTGTAGAAGCCCTCGCCGGCGTTGATGCCGGTCTTGCCCTTGTCCAGATACTCCTCCTTGAGCATTTTCGCGATCTTGCCGGTGGTGGTGGAGGGATCGTCCGCGCCGGGCAGGGTGGCCACGATGTTGTAGGCGGTGGTGAGGCCCACTACGTCCAGAATGCGGAAGGGGCCCATGGGCGCGCCGGTGGCCAGCGTCCACGTCTTGTCGATGGTCTCGATGTCGGCGATGCCGTCGGCCAGCAGGGCCTGGGCGGAGCTGAGGAAGGGCACCAGCATGGAGTTGAGGATATAGCCGGCCTTTTCCTTCTTGAGCTTCAGAGGGATCATGCCGATGTCCTCGGCGAATCTGACCACCGTATCGTAGGCGGCGGGGTCGGTGCGGTCGTGGCCCATGACCTCGGCGGTGTTGCCACTCCAGATGTTGTTGGCGAAGTGGAGGGCGAGGAACTTCTCCGGGCGGCCGGTGGAATCGGCCAGCATACTGGGCAGCAGGGTGGAGGAGTTGGTGGCGATGATGGTCTTCTCGGGCAGCAGGGGCTGGAGCTGCTGATAGAAGGCGGTCTTGGCCTTGGGGTCCTCGGCCAGCGCCTCGATGATGAGGTCAGCGTCGCTGACGGCGGCGGCCAGATCGGTGGAGTAGCCCAGCTCCTGATAGGCATTCTCCGCTCGGGCCAGCAGCTCGTTATAGTTGACGGCGGCAGTGTCCGCGGCGTTGAACACAAGGCCGCGGCTCACAGGCGCGCCGGGGTTGGCCTTGGCGGCGGTCAGCTCGGCGACATAAATGGCGTGGAGCCGGTCCACCTTGGGACGGGCGCGCTCAATGGAGGCCTCGCTGCGGAGATAAATAGTGGTGTGGAATCCGGCGTAAGCGGTCTGATAGGCGATCTGGCTGCCCAGCACGCCGCCGCCCACGACAACGACATTTTTGATAGACATATGGTCGAACCTCCTGTACATTTGTTAGCATGCTAACATGATAGCCCGGAATTATGAAAAAATCAACACAAGTTCGCGAAAAAGATATGAAAGATAAGCGGTACACTATAAAGAAATAGGAATACAGAGCGGGAAATCAGGACAAAAGCTCATAATATGCGTGAAAATTTAACGATATGCGCCACCGCGGCGGGCGGGCACGGAAGTATGCAGGGAATCAATGAATATTCGTGCAAAAATGAATAATTCGGATATTTAGTGAAGTTTACCCATAAATAATGGAATGTTTACGCATGATTATGCAAGATGAGCGTTGAAATTACCGGGAATAGGGCGTATACTGACAGCACACTAAGAAATAAACCTCATGGAGGAATGAAATCATGTCTGACATCAAAAAAGTTGTGCTTGCTTATTCCGGTGGTCTGGATACCTCTATCATCATCCCATGGCTGAAGGAAAATTATAATAACCCTGAGATCATCGCCGTATCCGCCGACGTGGGTCAGGGCGACGAGCTGGACGGTCTGGAGGAGAAGGCTATCAAGACCGGCGCGTCCAAGCTGTACATCGAGGATCTGGTGGACGAGATGGTGGACGACGTTATCGTCCCCTCCATGATGATGGGAGCCAAGTACGAGGACTACCTGCTGGGCACCGCCTTTGCCCGGCCCATCATCGCCAAGCGGCTGGTGGAGATCGCCAAGGCCGAGGGCGCCGACGCCATCTGCCACGGCTGCACCGGCAAGGGCAACGATCAGGTCCGGTTCGAGCTGGCCATCAAGCGCTTTGCCCCCGAGATGAAGATCATCGCCCCGTGGCGTGAGTGGGACATCAAGGGCCGGGAGGAAGAGATCGACTACGCCGAGGCCCACAACGTGCCCCTGAAGATCTCCCGGGAGACCAACTACTCCAAGGACAAGAACCTGTGGCACCTGTCCCACGAGGGCCTTGATCTGGAGGACCCCGCCAACGAGCCGAAGTACGACAAGCCCGGCTTCCTTGAGATGAGCGTGTCCCCCGCCATGGCCCCCGACGCGCCCACCTATGTGACGCTGGACTTTGAGAAGGGCTGGCCCGTGGCCATTGACGGCGAGAAGATGAAGGCCTCCGACATCATCCGCAAGCTCAACAAGCTGGGCGGCGAGAACGGCATCGGCCTGCTGGACATCGTGGAGAACCGGCTGGTCGGCATGAAGGATCGGGGCGTATACGAGACCCCCGGCGGCACCATCCTCTACCGGGCCCACGAGGTGCTGGAAATGATCACCGTCGATAAGGACACCAAGCATATGAAGCAGAAGCTGGCGGTGGACTTCGCCGATCTGGTCTACAACGGCAAGTGGTTCACCCCCCTGCGGGAGGCCCTGCAGGCCTTCGCCGTGGACACCCAGAAGCACGTCACCGGCACCGTGAAGCTCAAGCTCTACAAGGGCAACATCATCACCGCCGGCGTTACCTCGCCTGAGACGCTGTACTCCGAGAATCTGGTCACCTTCGAGGAGAGCGACTACAACCAGGACGACGCCACGGGCTTCATCAACCTGTGGGGCCTGCCTGATACCGTGCAGGCGCTGCGGGAGCAGGGAAAACTGAAGTAAGACAGGCGTCGTCCTGATCCCCGGCTTGCCGGACGGCGCGGGTGCGCCGTACAAGCGTTTTCGCATGGCGAAAACCTTGGCGCAAGGGCGAATTCACTTCGCCCGCGCATTAAAAATCATGGGGTCCCCGGCGGCAGGGCCGCTGGGGCCGACGCGACTGGGTTTATTAACCTGTGGGGTTTGCCCGATACCGTGCAGGCG
>CAKUKL010000222.1 GCA_934662925.1 uncultured Oscillospiraceae bacterium
GACATCAAGTGGATGAACGACCTCTATCTGGGCGGCGGCAAGCTGGTGGGCATCCTCACCGAGCTGTCCCTGCTGGGAGAGAGCGGCGAGCCGGACTACGTGGTGGTGGGCGTGGGCATCAACGTGGCCCAGACGGCGGAGGGCTTCCGGGCCGCCGGGCTGGACGGCATCGCCGCGTCCCTCGCCACGGTGGGGTACGAGGTGGAGCGCAACGCCCTGACGGTGAGTGTCCTGAACACGTTCGAGGCGCTGTACCGGGACTTCCCCCACAAAAAGGCGGACTATCTGGCGGACTACCGGGCCCACTGCATGACGCTGGGCCGCCGGGTGTCCTTCGAGGAGGGCGGCGCGGCGCTGACCGGACTGGCGGAGCAGGTGGAGGACGATTTTTCCCTCCGCATCGCCGGGGACGACGGCCGGGTCCACCGGGTGTCTTCCGGGACGGTGCGGCCGCTGTAAAATCGGTGCCGGGCACTTGTCATGTCAGATATGGCATGGTATACTCAAGTCAGCAAAGACAACGGGAGCTGATCGCATGAACGCATTGCAGCGCAGAAAATACATCATGGGGCGGCTGGAAGAGGGGGCCGCGCCGGTGTCCGCCACCGTTCTGGCCGGAGAGCTGTCCGTCAGCCGCCAGATCATCGTGGGCGACGTGGCCCTGCTCCGGGCGGGGGGCGCCCACATCACCGCCACGCCCCGGGGCTACGTGCTGGAGCGCCCGCCGGAGGGCCACCGCTTCACCGTCGCCTGCCGCCACACGCCGGAGGAGATGGCCCGGGAGCTGGAGATCATGGTGGACAACGGCTGTACGGTGGAAAACGTCATCGTGGAGCACTCGGTATACGGCCAGCTGGTGGGCCAGCTGATGCTGTCCAGCCGGTATGATGTGGCGGAATTTATACGGAAAGTATCGGAAAGCGGGTGCAAGCCGCTGTCCGACCTCACCGGCGGCATCCACCTGCACACCCTCCGCTGCCCGGACGAGAGCGCCTTCGACCGGGTGACGGCGGAGCTGCGGGCGGCGGGGTATCTGCTGGAGTGACCGGGGCGGGCCGCAAGTTTTCATTGACAATTTCAAATGTACCGCTATAATAGTCTGTACAGGTGTCTTGACACTATGCGCGGACTATTTTGCTGCCCGGCGGGCCGGGCGGACGCTTTGGAAAACAGGTGATCCCCATGGGAAAGGTAAAGGAGTTCCTCAAACGGAAAAACATCGTCATATCCGGCAAGCGGTACGGCATTGACGCGCTGGGGGCCATGGCGCAGGGCCTGTTCTGCTCGCTGCTCATCGGCACGATCCTGAACACGCTTGGCACTCAGCTCCACATCGACTTTCTGGTGGCGGTGGGGGGTTATGCCTCCGCCATGAGCGGCGCGGCCATGGCCGTGGCCATCGGCTACGCCCTTCAGGCCCCGCCGCTGGTGCTGTTCTCGCTGGCCACGGTGGGCTACGCCGCCAACGCGCTGGGCAGCACCACGCTGGACGGCAGCAAGGGCGCGGGCGGCCCGCTGGCCGTGCTGTTCATCGCCATCATCGCCGCCGAGCTGGGCAAGGCGGTGTCCAAGGAGACAAAGATCGACATTCTCGTGACGCCGCTGGTGACCATTCTGGTGGGCGTGGGCCTGTCGGCGTGGTGGGCCCCGGCCATCGGCACCGCCGCCTCCGCCGTGGGCGGCTTCGTCAAGTGGGCCACGGTGCTCCAGCCCTTCTGGATGGGCATTCTGGTGAGCGTGGTCATCGGCGTGGCGCTGACGCTGCCCATCTCCTCCGCGGCCATCTGCGCCGCCATCGGGCTCACCGGCCTTGCGGGCGGCGCGGCGGTGGCGGGCTGCTGCGCCCAGATGGTGGGCTTCGCCGTGCTGTCCTTCCGGGAGAACCGCTGGGGCGGTCTGGTCAGTCAGGGGCTGGGCACCTCCATGCTCCAGATGGGCAACATCGTCCGCAACCCCCGGATCTGGATCCCCGCCACGGCGGCCTCGGCCATTACCGGCCCGCTGGCCACCTGCGTGTTCCATCTGGAGATGAACGACCCCGCTTCCGCCGTGGCCTCCGGCATGGGCACCTGCGGCATGGTCGGCCCCATCGGGGTGTACTCTGGCTGGGTGGCTGACGTGGCCAGCGGGGCCAAGGCCGCCATCACCGGCATGGACTGGCTGGCGCTGATCCTCATCTGCTTTGTGCTGCCCGCCGTCCTCACGTGGCTCATCGGCATCCCCTGCCGGAAGCTGGGCTGGATCAAAGAGGGAGATCTGAAGCTGGATTGAGAAAAATGATGAGAAAACCCCCGGAGCGGTGCTCCGGGGGTTTTGCATTGTCAGCCGGCGATGGTGCCTGCGCCGAAGAGGATGGAAAGCCCGATAATGAACGCGCACCGAAGCTTCGTTTTGTTTGTCTCGTCCTTCGCGCAGCAGGTGCAGGCGAAGGTGTAGATCGCCAGCACCAGCACATACAGCGCCCAGGTGGGAATGCTCATAGTCCAGACCTCCGGTTGCCTTTTTCATACTTTCCGGGCAGTTCCGTCGTCGAGGTTAGTCGGGCAGCCTTCTTTCAAAGATCCAGCTGGTTGGCCCGGAGCTGGCCGCTGATCGCTCCGCCGGTGATGCAGGTGATCGTCATATAAAAAGTCGCTCCGCCGGGATTGCTGTATACCTCATAGACAGGCGCGCCCCCGGCTGCCACGGTGATTTTCTTTACCTCGGAGGAGCCGAATAAGCCGACCCTATACAGCCGGATGACGCACTCACCCTCACTGTCGTTCCGGTACCAGAAACGGAGAGAGTTGCCGCCGTCCTTCGCGCAGGTGAAGCGCTCGGTGGTGAAGGAGCCGTCCGTTGCCGAAATGGTGTTATCGTAAACCATCGCGTCAAAGGCCGCCATCTGATAGACAGCGGTGCAGGCACCAGCTGTCAGGGTAGAAGAACTGACCTTGATATAATATTCTGTTCCGATTTCCAACCCGGTGAAGTACACTCCGTTATTTACGTCTGCCGTTGCGTAGTTGGACACTCGCTGGCCTTCGCCGGGCTTGCCTGCGTAAAGCTGGATGTTATAATTCACAGCGCCCGGGACGCTGGTCAGCACGATGGCCATGCCGGTTTTGTCCGCGGTAAACGCGGCCCCGACGCTGCCGTTTGTTCCGCCGGCGTTGTTTTTGGAAACATAGAGCGTTCCGGCGGAGAGATCCTCCTCGTGCCGCTCAAATTCATCCCGCTCCGCGGTGTCCATCACATGGATCGTCACCGGCCATTCCGTTTTTGCCGCCAGCGCGGTATGGCCTGCCAGCGTCAACACCATGCACGCCGCCAGCAGAAGGCTTGCCGTCTTTTTTGTCTTCATGAATCAATTTCCTCCTACAATAATAATTACGGTTAAAGGCGCGGCAGCCAGCCGCGTCTTTTTCCATCTCAAAGCCGAAGCTGT
>CAKUKL010000223.1 GCA_934662925.1 uncultured Oscillospiraceae bacterium
GTGTGGATGTCCTCGATGATGCCGTCCGCCGCGGCCACCACGTCCGCCGGGGTGTCCTCGTCCAGCAGCTCCGGGGCCTTTTCCGCCTCCCGCACCACCACCTCCACCCGGGTGCCGTGGAGGTTGATGGCCATGAAGGACAGCTCCGGCAGGGATAAAAGCGCCTCGTTGGCCAGGGCCGTCCGGTCGAGGGACGGGCCGTACACGCCGGGGCGCACCCCAAGGCGTTGGAGCTCGGAGAGCACCACCGCCGCGCTCACCGTCTCGTTGCCCGTCACCTCCACCACCAGCACAAAGCGGGACAGCACTGCCACCGCCAGAAAGGCCAGCGTCACCCCGAGAGCGAAGCCCCAGCGCCGCCGCCACCGCAGCAGCGCCGCCGTGAACCCCCGCCGGGCCTGCACGGTGAGGGTGCACATGGCCCGCTGGGCGTACTGCTCCAGCCGCCCCATGTCCCGGAGCCGCACCGTCAGGGTGAAGGCCGTCTCGTCCTCCCACTTCAGTCCCCAGAAGGGCAGGCGGTTCTGGGCACACAGGTTCAGCAGCCGCTCGGGAAATGCCCCCTCCGCCCGCACGAAGGCGTACCCCGCCATCCAGTTCGTCAGTCTCTGCATGGCGTCAGGTAAAGTCCAGCGACAGGATCTGCCCCGTGATGAGCAGCTCCGCCGGGTTCATGGAGCGCAGTTCCAGCCCCGCCCCCCGGACCCGCACCACCAGCTTGCCGCCGGAGATGTGTATCTCCTCCGTGCCGTAGGCCAGAATGCCACGGTGGTACTCCATGCGCAGCTCCCGATCCCCCAGCAGCTCGATGCGGGGCATCCCCGCCAGCGCGTCCCCCGGCAGATCCAGCGCCTGCGACGCCCGCTCCAGCAGGCTTTCCTTCCGTTCCATGCCATCACCTCTGGAAAGGATATGAAAAAAGGGCGGACAGCTTGCCTGTCCGCCCCCTGTTTCCCGGGAAAAGCCGGTCTACCACTTGTTTTCCACCTTTTCCGCAAAGCCCATAAGGTCGCGAATATCCAGCTTCGTGCCGTCGTCCAGCACCGCCGTGCCGGAAAACCGGCCGAACACCTGATGCTGGTCCGACTTGATGACGCCGGCGCTGGTGCAGGCCGCCCGGTCCAGCACCGGGACGAAGTCCATCTCGAACCGGCCGTCGTCGCTGGAAAACGTCCACGGGGACATATAGTCCTCCCGGCCGTTCTTCAAGGGGATGTGGAAGGTCACCTGACTGAGCTTGTGGGCCTTTCCATCATAGAAGAGCATATTCTCCGTGGCGGCGGAGGTGTCGCCGAAGCCGTAGCCGATGTTGAATCCGAAGGGCACGCCCCCCGCCAGCCCCGAAGCGGAACCCCAGTACCACGTGTTGTGGTAGGTCCACACGCCCCGGCCCCAGTCCAGCACACCGAAGGAGTCCTCCGGGGAGAAGGCCCAGCGCCGGGCGCCGACGGTGACCTCTCCCGCCGCCCGCATACAGTTGATCTTCTGGTTGTAGTAAAAGTGCCCGTCCTTTTCAAATGGGGTACAGATGACCATGGACTCCTCCGGCTCCTCCGTCAGAGTCAGGTAGACGTCGATGGGCTGGCCGTCCAGGAAGCGGTCCATGTGGGCGGTGAGGACCCGCCGCCCCGGCTCCACCTGAAACATCAGGGCGTAGCCCTTGCCGGAAATGGCGGTGATACCCGCGCCGGAGTGGGCGGGCAGGCCGGTGCGGCCCATAGGGAACACGCGCATGGGGCTTTTCGTCACCTGCCACGGCTCCTCCTCAAAGGAGAGGAAAGAGATGGAATCCAGCCCCATATAGCTGTTGTCCGCGATGGTCAGCGCCACGCCGCAGCGGTCGTTGCCTATATAATAGTAATCCCATTCCTTGAGACGGGTGGCTCCGCCCCGGACCTTCGTCCGGTCGTAAACGGGCAGGAGCCGCTTGGCATAGCCCGGCTGGGTCAGATTTCCCCGCTCGTCCAGCAGGGGGATGCGCTCGGTGATCTCGTGCTGCATGAAAATTCCTCCCTCGCCTGATTTTTCTTCATTATAATCTCTGCCGGGCTCCGCCGCAAGAGCCGGGGCCATCTTTTTCCCGGACAGGCAAGGCCGGGGCCGCCGCCGCATACACTTTCCCCATGGAGGTGACGGGATGTTCCGAATTTTAAGGCGGAAATGGCTCCGGGATCTGCTGCTCACGGCGGCGCTGCTACTGGCCACCGTCGGGCTGGTGGCCGCCCCCGGCGAGGCCATCGCCGGGGCGAAGGACGGGCTGGCCCTGTGCGGCAACGTCATCATCCCGTCGCTGTTCCCCTTTTTCGTGCTGGCCTCGCTGGTGGTGGATCTGGGGCTGGCCGCCTATCTGGGCCGGGCGCTGGAGCCGGTGATGCGTCCCCTCTTCCATGTCAGCGGCAGCTGCGCCGCGGCGGTGGCCATGGGCTTCATCGGCGGCTACCCCGTAGGGGCGCGCACCGCCCTCCAGCTGTACCAGCAGGGGCTGTGTACCAAAACGGAGGCGGAGCGGCTGCTGTCCTTCTGCAACAACTCCGGCCCGGCGTTCATTCTGGGCGTGGTGGGGGCGGGGGTGTTCGGCTCCGGTCGGGTGGGGCTGCTGCTCTACCTGACCCACGCCGCCGCGTCGCTGCTGGTGGGGCTGCTGTTCCGGTTCTACGGCGGGCGGGAGCCCCGGCGGACGCCGCCGCCCGTCCGGGCCACCTTTGAGACGGTACGGGCCTCCGCCGCCTTTACCGGCGCGGTGGCCAAGGCATTGCAGTCCACCCTGAGCATCTGCGCCTTCGTGGTGTTTTTCTCCGTGGCGCTGCGGCTGCTGTCCGCCTACGGGGTGCTCACCGCGCTGGCCCGGCTGCTGGCGCTGTTCGGCGTGGGTTCCCAGTGGGCCAAGCGGCTGGTGGCCGGGCTGCTGGAGCTGTCCTCCGGCGTCACCTCCCTCACCGGCGCGGGGACCCAGGGCGTGTCCATGGCGGCGTTCATGCTGGGGTGGGCGGGGGTGTCCGTCCACTGTCAAGTATTGTCCTTTCTGGGAGACAGTGGTCTTTCCCCCCGGACCTATCTGGCGGGGAAGCTGTGCCACGGGCTCATCGCCGCTGCCCTCACCGCCGCCATCACCCGGCTTTTTCCCTTGTCCGAGCCGGTGTCCTCCTACCTCGCCGACCAGGCGGACGCCATCGCCGGACTGGATTTTTCCTCCGCGCTGGCCATCTCGCTGGCCACAGTGTTCGCCCTGTGGGCGGGGTGGGTGCTGCTGTGCGCCCGGATGGTGAAAAAAAGCTGTGGAAAAACGCCGCGCCATCGGTTATAATAATGTCTGCCAAATAAACCGCTTTGCGGTTTATTCACACGGCGTATGCCGTGTAATTCCATAAAAACGGCGTTTTTTACCGTTTTTATGGAATTCAG
>CAKUKL010000224.1 GCA_934662925.1 uncultured Oscillospiraceae bacterium
AAATTGGCAAAGGGGATTGACAAGACGGCCGGAATTATGCTATTATGTCTAAGCTGACGTGAGAGAATACGCCGTCCATGCGGGTGTAGTTCAATGGTAGAATCCCAGCCTTCCAAGCTGGTCGCGTGGGTTCGATTCCCATCACCCGCTCCATACGCGCCTGTAGCTCAGGTGGATAGAGCAACTGCCTTCTAAGCAGTGGGCCAGGGGTTCGAGTCCCTTCAGGCGTGCCATCGTCGGGGCAAAGTTCGTTCCGTTCCGAGCGCCCTGCCGGGCACTCATCACTACACTGCCTTGCCCCTCCTCTCCAAATCAAAACCGCTTCGCTGGGTTTTGATTTGGTTGTTTGGGAATCTGTTCCGTCAGCGGCCTGTTACCGGGCACACAACAGCATATGGTGGGTATAGCTCAGTTGGCAGAGCACCGGATTGTGGTTCCGGGTGTCGTGGGTTCGAGCCCCATTACCCACCCCATACTGTGGCTGAGGGCCGGAGCGTCCGCTCCGGCCCTTGCCTCACTTATATTGGGGTGTAGCCAAGTGGTAAGGCACGGGACTTTGACTCCCGCATTCGCTGGTTCGAGTCCAGCCATCCCAGCCAGAATTGTGCAGGATAGGCGCATAGGGTGGCTTGGAGCGGAGCGAGGGGAAAAGTTCAAATTGCGAAGCATATTTGCTTTTGCCCGAGACGGAGTGAAAGCCGCCCGTCATGCGCCTGATCCGGAAGATGACAGAGCAGCGTCCCCAAAAACTGCATACGACTCGTTAGCTCAGTTGGTAGAGCAACGCCCTTTTAAGGCGAAGGTCCGGGGTTCGAGCCCCCGACGGGTCACCACGTCGGAGCAAAGTTCGCTTTGCTCCGACGTTCTTTTTTATAGAAAGAAAACCACCGGCGGTGCCGGTGGTTTTGATTATTCTATAATTTCTAATTAAAATTTGGTTCAGCATTAAGCGCACGAATGGGAACTGGTTTGTCAGATCACATTTTTCTCCAGGAACTTTTCCATCAGATCAATATAGTACTCTGACTGAACGATGAACCCTACATGCCCGCCCGGAACAGTAAGAATTTCCGCGTCCAGTTTTTGAAACAGATCCGCAAGACGGTCCTGATCCTCTTTTTTGAACATGTCTTTCTCCGGAAGGAGAACCTGTATCTTTCCCCTCAGATATTCGAAATCACTTTCCTTGAAAAGCGGATAGTCCTTCAGCATATATACGCATTTGAAACTGTGCATAAACCGCCGCTTATAGTTCAGGTCAGAAGCCACGACTTCATAAAACCCTCTGCCATATTCCCGGTCTTCTTCCGACTCAGGTTCCAAAAATCCCGTGCTCTTTTTTAACAGCAGCTTCATTTCCGTTTTCGCGGGAACCAGTTTCAGTAAAAAGAGGAGTATCGGAGTGGAAAAGCGCTCTTTTCGGATGTCTCTCACATAATCGGAATCTATCGTCAAGGTGGTCGTCAGGATCATGGTCAAAACGGATTCCGGATGCCTTTTCGCGAAGATCTGGGCATATACGCCGCCGTCACTTGCACCGATCAAAATCACTTTTTCAATAGACAGTGCTTTCAATAGTTTTGCGGCAAAGTCGATCTGTTCGTCCGCGTTGGCCGTATGGAACGGATATTCATAAATCAGAAATCTGTATTTCTTTCCAAGCTTTTCGGCATACGGCATCCACATTTCCTGCATCTCTAATCCGTTAAAAAAGAGAATGACCGGCGCGCCATCCTTGCCGCCATACTGGTATCTTACCTTCACATTGTCAACAACTGCTGTCTGATACGGAACTTTTGTCAAAAAGGCATCATATTCTCGCTTGAAGTCTCTGCTGTCATTCATGATTGCTATCCTCCACAAATTCCGATTTGCCAACTTTTTCATTTTAATAATTATAGCATATAAAGCAGCTTACATCAACGCCTCCTTCAGGGTAAGTCAGCGACCTTTTATGAACGCCGTTTTGCTTTGCTGCGTAATTTGCCGCAAATGCCGTCAGCTGTTTTTTTGAGATCGGTGTTGTGGGTCTGCACCTCAAGAAGCGATCACAGAAAGCAGATCAAAAAGCATCCCCGGTCGGTTTGACCGGCCGGGGACTTTTTAGAATACAGAATTTTGAATGCTGAACAGGGAAAGCCCCGATGCGGAAGAAGTTCTTCCGCATCGGGGCTTTTTGCGCTGTGCTCCGCTCCCGCGGTATTCCGCGGAAACGTCAGGAAGTGGCTGTTACTTCAGGCCGTTCTCGTAGGCCTCGATCATCTTCTTGACCATCTGGCCGCCCACGGAACCGGCCTGACGGCTGGTCAGGTCGCCGTTGTAGCCTTCCTTCAGGCTGACGCCGACTTCGTTAGCCGCTTCCATTTTGAACTTATCCATGGCCTCGCGGGCGCCGGGGATGACAAGCTTGTTGGAACGATTAGAGTTAGACATAACGTGTATCTCCTTTTCTTTTTTTCCGGATCGAAATCCGAGCATAGTTTGAGCCGCAGACGATGTTATATGCAGATCCGCGGCTGGTACTTTTTGCAAGGAAACCGTCAAAAAGATAGAAAGAAAAAACGCAGACCTGAAAAATTCAGGTCTGCGTTTTCCTTTTGCATTACAAAATTACAGGTCGGCCAGCGTCATGGCGAAGTCGAAGCGTTCCGTGCCGTCTTCGCCCTGTCCCCGGGCGTAGAGGTCGTCCCCCAGCCGGGCGGTGTCGATGAGGAGCGTCTCACCGGCGCGGCACTCGCCCACGTATCCGATTTGGAGATTGCGGACGAATTTACCCTGTCCGCAGGTCTCCAAATGGAGGGCGTCGCAGGCAAAGTCGGCATAGTGGATGTTGTTGATGTGGCCGTTGATGTCGGTGTCCGAATAGCGCATGGGCCGCCGGTCCTGCCCGTCGAAGGTTGCGGGCAGCTTTACCCGGTGGAGCTTGAGGGACTTGCACAGCTCGCCGCCGTCGGTGCCCTGAAACTCCGTCAGGTTCTTCATGCGGAAGAGCTTGTGGGTGTCCGCGTCCACCATGACCCAGTTGGACACGGCCTGCCCGATGACTTTGCCGTCCCTGTAAATGTCAAAATCGCGGTAGGTGGACGCCGGAGCCGTCCCCCGGTGCCAGGTGCGGATGGTGAAGTTCTCGTTCCAGTACAGCGGCTCGTCCATCTCCACCCAGTAGCGGGAGATCATCCACAGGCAGTTGTACTTTTCCAGCACCTGGGGTCCGGAGGCGCCCAGATCCAGCGCAGCCAAGGTGGCCGCCTCCTGAAGATAGCCCAGCAGCGCGGAGGAGCGGCACTGGCGGAACATGTCGATGGCCCGGGAGTCCACCGTCATGTTCATTTCGTAATAGCGACCCATGTCAGTCCTCCTTTTTGCCGGGGATGATCAGGGCGTACTTGGCGCACAC
>CAKUKL010000225.1 GCA_934662925.1 uncultured Oscillospiraceae bacterium
CACTTCTGGCGTCGTAATTCTCCGTGTCGGCCAACAAAACGCGGATATTGCGGATGACGCTGCGCATGACGGCCTCGTTGATATCATCGGAGAGGTTGTTCTCGTCGGGCTTGCCGAAATAGGTCTCCATGGCGTGGCTCAGGGTGTCGAAGGCCCCGGAGATGACCTGCTTCATGGGGACAGACAGCGAGTACGCCGGATCGAGGAAGGCAAACTCCGCCTGCGCGCCCCAGAGCGCGCCCTTGATCATCTTCTCCTCATGGGTGATGACCGCGCCGCTGTTCATCTCGCTGCCGGTGCCGAACACCGTGACGACGGTGCCGAGGGGGATGAACCTCGCGGGCAGCGCATGCTTCACGTTTTCCAGCTCCCAGAGGTCCTCGTCCAGCATGGCCTGAGCGGACACCACCTTGCAGCAGTCGGACACCGAGCCGCCGCCCACGGCAAGGATGA
Source organism: uncultured Oscillospiraceae bacterium (assembly GCA_934662925.1). Classification (GTDB taxonomy): domain Bacteria; phylum Bacillota; class Clostridia; order Oscillospirales; family Oscillospiraceae; genus Enterenecus. Next base: position 454 of record CAKUKL010000225.1, read on the forward strand.
GGTCCACATGGTTGTCCCGGGCCAGCTTCGCGCCCTCCTGAACTTTCGCATAGGTTGGATTGGGCATGATCCCGGAGAACTCCACCACCTTCTTCCCCGCACCCCGCAGAATGGCGGTCACCTCGTCGTACACACCGTTGCCCTTGATGGAGCCGCCGCCGTAGGCCAGCATGACGGTCCCGCCGTAGTTTTCCAGCAGGCCGCCGAGGTGCTCCTTCACACCGCCTTTTCCGAAATATACCTTTGTCCTGTTCTCAAAAATAAAGCTGTTCATCAAGCTCCGTCCTTTCAGCTCACGGCTGTGTGCGCATCATATCCATGGCGCAGTCGGCCAGCAGCCGCCCCTCGCCGTCCAGCACCGTCACATGGACGATGACGATGCGCCGCCCCCGGCGGACGACCTCTCCCATCGCCTTTACGGTACCGCTCCGGACGTTCCGGATAAAGTTGACGTGGGAGCTCTGGGTCACGTATTTTCCGCCGTCGCATCGGGCGGTGAGTCCCGCCACGCAGTCGGCAAGGCCGAAAATCAGTCCGCCGTGGACCGCTCCGTTCAGATTCATGGACTCGTGCACCAGATCCACCGCCACCTCCGCCCGATAATCTCCGGAGCCGTCTGGTACGATGTCCACCACCCGGATGTGGTTATGTGCCATAAAGGGGTTGCTTTCGACATATGCGTCCACGTCGCCGTAAGGCGGAATAATCCTGCCCATGCTCTGATGCACTTCCTCATTTTGATATTCCAACCGCGCAGTCACCGGGCCCTCCCCGGCTCCCGCCGCAAAGCGCTTTCCGTTCAAGTATAACGGCGGCGCGGCAAAAAGACAAGCGTTTTCAACCAAAACGACAAACGAACCCGGCGCAAATGCCGAATGGATGTCTCTTGACAAACTAACAGTGTTAGTATATATTGAAGCTAACATCGTTAGTTTATGGAGGTCTTCAGATGTCACACAAGGGTCTGACCACAGATCAGGTCGTCAAAACAGCGGCGGAACTGATTGAACACAGCGGCCGCTCCGGATTTTCCATGCGGCAGCTCGCCGCTGTGCTCGGCGTCAAAGCCGCTTCCCTTTACAACCACGTGGACAGCATGGACGCGCTGCTGGCCGAGGTGTGCCGGTACGCCATGCGCCTTCAGATGGACGCGGAGCTCGCCGCCATCGACGGCAAAACCGGCGGCGACGCCGTCTTTGCTCTGGCCGACGCCTACCGGGACTTTGCCAAGGCCCACCGGGAGCTGTACTGGCTCATCATGGACACGGCGGCCCGGGATAACCGGGTGCTGGACGACGCGGCCATCTGCTTCACCTTACCGCTGAAAAAAATGATGGAGAGCTTTTCTCTCCCGGAAGAAGATCAGGTCCACTACCGCCGCCTGTTCCGGGCCATCGTCCACGGCTTTCTCTCTCAGGAGGACGCGGGCTTCTTTTCCCACACCCCCGTCAGCACGGATGAGAGCTTTCATTTTGCCGTCCGGCGCTTCGCGGACCTGCTCCGGGCCGCTGGAGAGGGGGCGGGCCAATGAAACGCAGCGACGAGGAATATCTGTTCAGCCAAATGCCGGTGGCCCGCGCGATCGCAGCGCTGGCCGTGCCCACCGTCATCAGTCAGGTCATCACTGTCGTATACAACATGGCGGACACCTTTTTTGTGGGCCAGCTGGGCGACCCTGTTCAGGTGGCCGCAGCTACCATCGCCATGCCGCTGTTCATGCTGTTCACCGCCTTTTCCAACCTCTTCGGCGTGGGCGGCGCCAGTCTGATCTCCCGCTGTCTCGGTGCCGGAGAGCGGGAAAAGGCCCGGCGCTGCGCGGCGTTCTGCATCTGGGGCGCCGGAGCGGTGGCCCTGCTGTACGGTCTGTCCGTGCTGGCCCTTCGGCCTGTGCTGCTGCCTCTGCTGGGTGCCAACGGGGATACCTGGGCCCATGCGTCCGACTACATTTTCTGGACCGTAACTGTGGGCGCGGTGCCCGCGGTGCTCAACCCGGAGCTTGCCCACCTCATCCGGGCGGAGGGTCACTCCCGGCAGGCCAGCCTCGGCGTGGCCTTCGGCGGCGTGCTCAATATCCTGCTCGATCCGCTGTTCATCTTCGTCTTTGACCTGAACATCGTGGGGGCGGCTATCGCCACCATGCTGTCCAATCTGGCGGCGACGCTGTATTTTCTGCTTTTTCTCCGGAATATCCGCAGTACCAGCGTTGTCACCTGCTCGCCCCGGGCGCTCACATGGAACGGCCCCATGGCCGCCGAGGTGCTGGCCGTCGGCCTGCCCAGCTTCTGCATCTCGCTGATGGGCACCGTGTCCAACACCGCCCTGAACCACATCATCTCCGCCTACTCCAACGAGGCCGTTGCCGGAATGGGCATCGCGAAAAAGCTCAACCTGCTGGCCTTTGCCGTGGCTCAGGGCATCACGCAGGGAACGCTGCCCCTCATCGGCTACTGCTTCACCTCCGGCGACCGGAACCGGATGTCCCGCGTCATCCGCACGCTGGCCGTCATCTGCGCGGGATTCGCGCTGGCCATCGCCGTGCTGCTGTTTTTCGGCGCCGCCCCCATCACCCGCTTCTTCATCGACAACAGCGAAACGGTGGCCTGCGGCCGGCAGTTCCTGCGCATCATCTGCCTTGCCGGACCCACCTCCATGCTCATCTTTTTCAGCATGACCATCTTTCAGGCCACGGGAAAGCGATGGCGGCCCCTTGTGCTCTCCCTGCTGCGGAAGGGCAGCGTCGACGTGCCGCTGATGGTGCTGTTCAACCGCCTGTTTCAGCTGACCGGCGTAGCGTGGGCGACGCCGGTGGCCGATACTATCGCCGCTCTCACGGCGCTGGCCATGATCCTGCCCTATATCCGGACGCTGACGGCTCCGCTCCCCGCTCCGGCAGAAATGCCTGAATCGCATTTCTGCCCATGATACAAAAGGC
>CAKUKL010000226.1 GCA_934662925.1 uncultured Oscillospiraceae bacterium
CCATTGTCCCGGAGAAAATCCTCCGCCGCCCGCTTCATGTCCATGTGCATTTCCTCCCCGGTTTTTTCAGTATTTTTATCAGTTTACCACACATGCTTTCCGGCCGCAATCCATTGAATCCCAAGGTGAAACGTGGTATACTACATTTATTATATTTTTAATAAGGTATCCGCGCTCCGCGGATCACGGCAGGAGGGATCTTTCGTGACAACATCGCAGGAATACGCCGCCCTTCAGCGCCAGAACCAGCAATTGCAGCAAAAGCTCCGCCGCCAGCTCCTCCGGGACCTGTTCCACGGCGCGCCGGTGGCAGGCTCCACGCTGGACGAGATCAACGAATATTACGGCTATCATTTTCAGCCCGGCAGCTTCAACGTGCTGGTCATCCGGCTCAATCCCCGGGAGCCCGATCCCCCTTATCCACTGTCCACCGCGCTGGAGTGGGTGGACAGCGACGCCCGGATGTTCCTGAACTCCGTGGGCCTGACGGAGCTGGAATCTCTCATCGAAGAGGACACGGTGTACCTCTTTCTCAACTTCGCTGCCAAATTCGGCACGCGGGAGGCAGACGACATTCTCCACGCCGTGGACCGGCTCTATCACCACATGGACATCTCGCGGCGCTACCGTCCCTTCTACTTCACGCTGGGCGACGGCCTTCCCGTCCACAGCATTCTGGACACGGGCTCCAGTCTGCTGTCCGCCCGCAACGCCGTGGACGAGTACGGCGTCGCGCTCCATGTCAACCGCCGCCACGACAGCGCCCAGCAGATGTACGCCATGGCCCAGATCATGAACGTCCTCACCCCTGTCCGCCGGGCGTGGTTCGCCCACTACCTCCACACCGGTCAGATGGAAGCCCTGCGCAAATGGGTGAACGAGATCTTCGCGGACTGCCGCCCCTATCTGGAACGGTTCCCCACCATCATATTCCAGCTGCCGTACAAAATTCTGGATCTGTGTCTGGACGCCTGCGGCGACGCCGTCAACGGCAGCGAAGCGCTTCAGCAGATCCTCATCGACTGCCGCAGCGCCGTAGACAACCATCAGGATTACGACCAGCTGGCGCCGGTGGTCTTTACCGGACTGGAGCGTTTTTACCGTCAGTATGCCCAGAGCGTCAGCAGCGACGGCAACCCCGCCGTCCTCCAGTCCAAGAATTTTATGTGGCACAACTACATGAAAAAGCTCACGCTGGACGAGATCGCCGGGCAGGTCCACCTCAACCCCCAGTACTTCAGCGTCCTCTTCAAGCGGGAGACCGGCGAGTCCGTCACCACCTACCTGACCAACGTCCGGGTGGACCACGCCAAGCTGCTGCTCAAGGACACGTCCATCCCCATCAATGAGGTGGCCCGCCGGGTGGGCTACGACGATCCGGACTATTTCAGCCGCCTGTTCCGCAAGGTCAGCGGCACCACCCCCCGGCAGTACCGCACCGTGATGAACGGCCAATGACCATGTGCAAACTGCACAATTGTGCTCGTGCAAAAAATTGCATGAGCACTTTTTGTGTTTTTTTCACATACAGTTTTTTTAGGACGATAATTATCAATAAATTTTCCGGTTTTTCTGAAAATTTTCCATTGTGTAAAATCCTTCGAACCTGCTAAAATGGGGTCGGTGGACGATACGGTTATAGACCTATAATTTATGGTTATATTTCCGCGTCTCCCGCCAAACAATTTCAAGGAGGAAAAACGATGAAAAAGTGGAACAAGCTCTTTGCTCTGCTGATGGCGCTGGTCATGGTCCTGAGCCTGGCTGCCTGCGGCAACAGCAACAGCGGCAGCAGCGACGCCCCCTCTGGCGGCAGCAGCGCGCCCTCTGACAACAGCGGCGACGCCACCGGCACCAAGACCTTCGTCTTCGGTTCCGACGCCAACGCCAACACCTTCGACGTGGCCACCGACCTGCAGACCAACTCTGCCCGCGCTCTGGTCAACTCCGTCATGGAGACCCTGTGGCTGGTGGACAAGGAAGGCAACGTCACCGACGTGCTGGCTGAGAGCCATGAGTGGACCGGCGATCTGGAGCTGACCGTTCACCTGCGTCAGGGCGTCACTTTCTCCAACGGCAACGCCTTTACCTCTGACGACGTGCTGTTCAATCTGGAGCACCTGCGCGACTCCGGCCGCACCGCTTCCATGGTGGCCTGCATTGACTTCGACAAGACCACCTGCCCCGATGATTACACCATCATCCTTGCCATGAACACCTACGACGCCGGCTTCTATGACGTCATGGCCAACTGCTACCTGATGGACCGCGAGACCTGCGAGGCCGACGGCTGGAACTACGGCTGGCTGTACGGCACCGGCCCGTATAAGCTGAAGGGCGACGGCGTGTCCGACAAGTCCGGCTGGGAAGAGTCCGTCCAGTACACCATGGTCCGCAACGACACCTACTGGGGCGAGGCTCCCTACTACGATGAGATCATCGTGAAGTTCTACTCCGAGGAGTCCACCCGCTACGCCGACCTGCAGGCCGGCAATCTGGACGCCGCTTACCTCACCGAGGCTTCCTACGTCAACAACCTGAGCAACGGCGCCGTCAACGGCGTGGGTCTGGTCCAGATGCCCATGCAGTCCGTCCACGGCTTCCAGCTCTCCGCCGGTAAGTCCACCGTGGGCGCCTTCTCCGACATCAACATCCGCAAGGCTTTCGCCCACGGCATCAACATTGAAGAGATGATCAATGTTCTGGGCGAGGGCATGTACACTGTGGCTACCTCCATTCTGGGCGCTGACAACTGGGCCTATGAGAACGTGGGTACCTATGAGTACGATCCCGACTACGCCAAAGAGTGCCTGGCTGCCGCCGGTTACTCCGTTGACAACCCCCTGACCGTCACCATCGTGGCTGAGTCCACCGCCTTCAACCAGGCCATCGCCACTCAGGCTCAGGCCTCTCTGGCTCAGATCGGCATCAACCTCGATCTGTCCGGCATGGGCGACTTCGCCACCATCCTGCCCACCCTGATCTCCGGCCAGCAGCAGCTGGGCATCAGCAACCCCTCCAACGGCGCCGGCAACGACCCCGCCTCCCTGCTCCAGCAGATGGGCCCCCTGTCCGACAACGTCCTGATGCGCCGCGACGAGGATGAGGCCGCTGACCTGTTCAACCGCGGCTCCGCCAGCCGCGATCAGGCTGAGCGCGCCGAGATCTACAAGGAGTATCAGGAGTACATCCACGACAACTACCTGTTCATCCCCCTGTGGAACGAGACCAAGAACTACGGCGTGAAGGACGGCCACAACTCCTTCGCCAGCGCTCTGGACAACAGCAACCAGCTCAACCCCACTCTGCTGACTGACTAAGGCGTCTGTTCTTTCCGAAACGGCTTTATAAAAAACGCAGCGAAGCGTGGCGGCGGGGTTC
>CAKUKL010000227.1 GCA_934662925.1 uncultured Oscillospiraceae bacterium
CGTTTCCATGCGCACCGAGATCCGCCGCATCCAGCAGGAGGTCGGCATCACCGCCATCTACGTCACGCACGACCAGTCCGAGGCCATGGCCCTGTCCGACAACATCATCATCATGAACAAGGGCGTCGTAGAGCAGATGGGCACCCCGCAGGAGATCTACTACCACCCGAAGAACGAGTTCGTGGCTGACTTCATCGGCGAGGCCAACTTCCTCCGCGGCGTTATGACCGGCCGCAGCGGCGATCACGCCGTCATGGAGGTGGAGGGCCAGTCCGTGGCCGTGGCCGCCCGGGACGATCTGGAGCAGGGCAAGGAGTACACCATCGTCCTGCGGCCTGAGGCCGCCCACCTGGCCGACGAGGGCGGTATGCCCTGCAAGGTGGTGCTGTCCTGCTTCATGGGCTCCTACCAGAACTACCACGTCATGCTGGGGAACACGCTGGTCAAGCTGTCCGAGACCAACCCCCAGAACAAGCACATCTACGCCGTGGGCGACGAGTGCCGTCTGGTGTTCGCGCCGGACGCGGTCCACGTGCTGTAAAAAATCATCGAAAAACAGAGGAGACGCTGCCGTTTGGCGGCGTTTCCTGTTATGGAGGGACTTATGCTGACACAATGGCTGGAGATGGCCCGCCGGGGAGAGCCGGTGTGGCTGAGCGACGTGCGGGAGGGCAGCCGGGCGCTGCCCGGCAGCGTGCCCGTGACCATGCAGATCACCCTGTGCGCCGGGGGCAAACGGGACTTTGAGCTGTATATCCCCCGCTGGGCGGACGGGGAACAGCGGCAGTTTGTGCTGGACTATGTGACCGCCTGCGTGTTCAACGCCCTGTCCGCGCTGGGCGGCCGGGAGACGGCATTTTATCTGGATCTCCGGGAAACGGAGGTTGCCGCGCTGCTCGGAGAGCTGGACGGTGTGTTTCAGGTGCACGAGAGCCGCCGCGGCGGCTGCGGCAAGGTCATCAACATCGCCGACCGGCTGTGCCGGGCCTTCGGCGGCGGGCGGTTCGCCTTTGCCGTCCGGAACGCGGGAGAATTTGTCCCCGCCCCCGGAAGGGCGGAGCGGAAGAACGATCTGCTGCCCCGGCTGCGGACGGCGGTGGGCCGGACGGCGCGGGGCGTGTGCTGCGGCATCGACATCGGCGGCACCGACATCAAGGCGGCGGTGGCCCGGGACGGGAAGCTGCTGTGCGTCAAGGAGTACGACTGGAACCCGGCGGCCAGCCCCACGGCGGAGGGCATCATCGGGCCTATCGAGCTGTTGGTGCGGCTCATGGCCTGCTGCGCGGCGGGGCCGGTGACGCCGGAGCTTGCTCGAGCGCTGGAAAAGGATGCCTCCGACGAGGAGATGGCCCGGGCGGTAGAGGGCCGGGAGTCGGCTCCGCTGGATGTGCTGGGGGTCAGCTTTCCGGACATCGTCATCCGGGACCGCATCGTGGGCGGCGAGACGCCCAAGATGAAGGGGATGCGGGACAACCCGGACGTGGACTTCGAGGAGGGCTTCGCCAAGCTCCGGGAGCTGAAGCAGATCCTGCTGCCCTACTGCCGGGAGGGGGCCGCTGTCCACATGACCAACGACGGCCACATTGCGGCCTACACCGCCGCGGCGGAGCTTGCCTTCAGCGGGGCGGAGCCGGATTTTTCCGGCGGCGTCATCGCCCACGCGCTGGGGACGGACTTCGGCGTGGGCTACCTCAATTCCGACGGCACCATCCCGGAAATGCCGGTGGAGCTGTACGATTTTCTGCTGGATCTGGGCAGCCTTCCCCAGCGGCAGCTGCCGCCGGAGGATCTGCGCTCCACCCGCAACGAAAACTCCGGGCTGCCCGGCGCGCGGCGGTATCTGGGGCAGGCGGCGGCCTTCCGGCTGGCCTGCGGCGAGGACCCGGCGCTGCTGTCCGGCTTCACGGAGGAGCGGGACGGCGTGCTGTCCATCCGTCAGCAGCCGGAGGACCTGCGCAAGCCCTGCCTTGCCTATCTCATGGAACAGGCGCAGTCCGGAAATGAGCGGGCCCGCGCGGTGTTCGAGCAGATCGGCCGGAATCTGGGCCAGATCAGCCGGGAAATGCTGTGGCTCATGGCGCCGGAGACGCCGGTGCGCTATCTTTTCGGCCGCTTCGTGAAGCATCCGGCCTGCTTTGCACTGCTGCGCTCCGGCTGCGCGCAGGTGCTGCCGGAGATCCGGCTGGAAGCGGCGGACGAGGACCTTGCCTGCACGCCGCTGATGCGGGGGCTGATGGATTACGGCGTCACCGTGGCCCAGTTCGGGCAGGCGGTGGGGGCCATGTACTACGCCGCCATGCCGGAGGAATAAGGACAAAAAGGACAGGGCGAGAACGCCGTTAACGGCGTTCTCGCCCTGTTTTTTCATTCATTTTCGGAAGAAAATCACGTTTTTACGAACAGCTCCCGGACCGTGCCGGCCATATAGAGGGAGCCGAAGGCCACAGTGGGGCTGGGGAGGGCGTTGGCGGCGGAGACGGCCTCGTCTACGCTGCCGCAGGCCCTGGCATCCATGCCGCGGCCGCGGAGATAGTCCGACAGCGCTTCGGCGGGGAGGGCCCGGGGGCTGTCCGGCGTGACGCACAGGAAGCGGGCGGCCCGGGGGAGCACCGTGTCCACCATGTCCCGCCAGTCCTTGTCCGCCAGTACGCCCATGAGGAAGGTCACCTTCTGCCCCGGGAGGTAATCGTCCATAGTCTCCGTTAGGGCCTGAATGCACTGGAGGTTGTGACCGCCGTCCAGAATGAACAGCGGCTTCCGCCGCAGCACCTCGAACCGGGCGGGCCACGTCACTTGAGCCAGTCCGTCCCGGACGGCGTCCGCGCCGATGCTCCAGCCCCGCCGGAGCAGGACCAGCACCGTTTCCAGCGCCACCGCCGCGTTGCGCAGCTGGTGGCGGCCCAGCAGGGGGATGCGGAAGGACTGCCCCCGCCAGAGGAATTCCTGCCCGTCGAGGCTGCGGCTCACCGGCTCCAGCTGGCTGAAGTCGGCCAGACGCAGAGGCACGCACTTTTCCCGGCACACCGCCTGTACAACTTGAGTGACCTTCGCCGAGCTGTCGTAGCACACGGCGTTGCAGCCGGGCTTGATGATGCCCGCCTTGGCGGCGGCAATCTCTTCCAGCGTGTTTCCGAGATACTCCGTGTGCTCCAGCCCGATGTTTGTGATCACCGCCGCCTCCGGCGCTTCGATGACGTTGGTGGAGTCCAGCGCACCGCCCATGCCCACCTCCAGCACCACGATGTCGCAGCCTTCCTCTAAAAAGCACACCATGGCGATGGCGGTGGACAGTTCGAACTGGCTGGGGTGGTCGTCCATTTCCTCGGCGGCGGCCCGGACCCGCTCCGTCACGGCGGCGAACCGCTGGCCGGACA
>CAKUKL010000228.1 GCA_934662925.1 uncultured Oscillospiraceae bacterium
ATCTCGATGGGCGCGATGAGCGCCCGGCAGGCCGGGGCGATGCCGTTTTCAATGGGGCCGGAGACGTCGGAGTTCGCGCCGATGAGCTTTGCCCCCTGCATGACAAGGTTCGTCGCTTTGGTCAGCGTGTCCAGCGAATAGGAGCGGCCCTCGCCCACCACCACGTAGTCTGGGTTCACGTCGTTCATGGTGATGCCCGCGTCGTACAGGGCGTTCAGGAGCCCCGCCTCGCCGATGGCGAACACCGAGCACCCCGGCGCCTGATCCCGGAGGAAGGCCGCCGTGGCCAGCGCGCTGGTGTAAAAATGCTCCTCCGATACGTCAAGCCCCATCCGCGCCAGCTTCTGGTTCAGCTCCCGAGGGGTGTAGCCGCTGTTGTTGGTGAGGAACAGATACTCCTTGTTTTCGTCGTGGAGCCACTGAATGAATTCCGCCACCCCCGGCAGGATCCGGTTCCCGTGGTAGATCACGCCATCCATATCGCAGATGAAGCCCTTTTTCGCGTTAAAATCAATGGGAGCAGAGGTAAGCATGGCAAACCCGCCTTTCGTCAAGTTCCGTTTTCCCTACTATACCATCCGGCGGGAAAAACGTCTACCGGAAGAATGTAAAAAGTCCGGCGGAAAGAGCCGCTCCGTTTTGCGGAGTGTTCCGATAGAAAAGAACCCCGTTTTTCGACTGTTCATGTCGAAAAACGGGGTTCTTCCGTGTTATCTCAGCAGCACAGCACGCCGTGGGGCGTCTGTGTGATCCGCTCTACGCCGTTGGCTGTGACCAGGAAGTTGTCACAGACCGCGCCGAACACGCTCTCCGTCACGGCAGCGGGGTGGACGGCAAAGAACATATTCTCTTCCAGCGTCAGAGTCTCGTCGGCGGAGAACGCGGGGCGCTCCACCATGTCCAGTCCCTGACTGTGGGCGAACATCCGCCCCTCGGGGCCGTAACCGCGGGCGGTGAGGAAGTCGTTGTTCACCTTCAGAAGCTCCGCGCAGTTCACGCCGGGCTTCATCCGGGAGATCACCTCGTTCTGGCACTCAATGGCGCAGGCCGTCGCGTCCTGAAGCGCCTGGGACGGTTCGCCCAGCGTCCACATCCGCATCAGCTCCGCGTAATATCCGCCGGGGCCGCTCAGCTCAATGAGGCAGAGCATGTTGTCGCCCATCTCCACCTGACGGTGCTGCATGTTGGGCAGCATCAGTCCTGGGTTTTCGCTGGGTCCGGTCCCCAGCATCACGTTTAGCCCCTCGCAGCCCAGATCAGAACCCATCTTCCGGATGTCCGCCGCGATCTCGTACTCATAGCGGCCGGGGCGGAAGATGGTGGGCACGGCGGCGCCGATCATGTCATGGATATGCACGATCTCCCGGAGCTTCCGGATCTCCTCCGGACTCTTGATCATCTTGATGCGGTCCACCATCGTGGTGGCGTTGACCAGCTCCACCTGCGGCAACTCCTCATGGATCATGCGGCACAGCGAAGCGGGGATCATGGACTCGCCCACCAGACCGACCCGGCGGTAGCCGCGGCGCTTGAGCTCATCGATCACCAGCCGGGGCATGTAGCTGTCCGTGTAGGCCAGCGTGGGCATCAGTGGGGTGGCCAGCGCCTGCCCGATGCCCCGGGACATCCCGGCGGGGACGCTGGGGGTCCAGGGCGCGCCGTGGCCGATGTAGGTGGTCTCGTCCTCCCGGTGGAACAGCACGGTAGAGGGATAATTCCCGATGGGAATGTCCGTGATATACCGGGTATAGCCGCCGAGGAAATTGTCATAGTTGTGCAGGATCAGGCAGTCCAGTTCCTGCTTTTCCATTTCGCGGCGCAGCAGTCCCCAGCGGCGCTCCATCTCCTGCCGGGACATGGCGTGGCGGAAGCGTTCGGATAACTGTTCCACAGTCGCGCCTCCTTACCGTTCGGCCACGTACAGCAGCGGCTCGTCCGCCTGATAGCGCCGGATGTTCTCCGCCGCCACCTGAACGGCCCGGTCCATGTAGTGGGGCGTGCCGGGGGCGGTGTGATGGGAGATAAACACCTTGGGATGGGTCCAGTAGGGGCTGTCCGGATCCAGCGGCTCCTTGGTAAAGATGTCCAGCCCGGCGCCGGCGATCTCACCGGCGTCCAGCGCGCGGATCAGAGCGTCATCATCCACGATGGCGCCCCGGGCCAGATTGACCAGATAGGCACTGTTCTTCATCTTGCGGAAGGCCTCGTCGTTCATCAGATGATAAGTCTGATCGGTCAGCGGCAGGATGAGGATCACGAAGTCGGACTGCTCCAGCAGCTTGTCCAGCTCATCCATGGAATAGCACTCGTCCAGCCACTCGCTCTGGATCGGGGTGCGCTTGGCGCCGACCACCCGCATGCCCAGCAGCTTGCACCGGCGGGCGATCTCCATGCCGATGGCGCCCACGCCGACGACGCCGATGGTCTGGTCGCAGCTCTCCTGGCAGTGGGCCAGCAGATTCTTGTTGTCCCAGCGGCCTTCCAGCTGAGCGCGCAGCGCGTTGTGGAACTGTCTGAGCTGGGAGAAAATGAACGCCAGCGCGTGATCGGAGATATTGGGGCCGTGGATGCCCTTGGTGCTGGTAATGGTCACGGGGAGCTTATTGAGCTCGGAGCCCACCAGCGCGTCCACGCCGGAAATAAAGCAGTGGATCCACTTGAGGCTGGGCGCAGCCTTGCAGAAGTCCACAAACTTCTCGTCAAAGAACGGCCACATCACGATGGCGTCCACGTCGTCCGTGCGGGCGTACAGGTCCTCATAAGAGGTACCGAAAATGAACTCCGCATCCGGAGCAGCTGCCTGAAGGGCTTCCTTGTGTCTGTCAAGAATCGGGTCGTTGGGTGCGCCGAACACGGCGATCTTGTTAAGCTTCATATCCATTTTCCTTTCTTAGAAACGCAGGGCCATACCACAGGGATCTCCTGCGGTACGGCCCTGCACTGAGAGTATATCGCAATTACGCCAGTCCGACAATCGGGCCGACAAAATAGAGCAGCAGGCAGAAGATCACGATCCAGAAGATCGCGAAGACCCAGCCGAATTTCAGCATGTCGCTGTACTTCCAGTAGCCATGGCCATAGGTAAGCTGGCTGTCAGGCAGCAGCGGGGTGACGAAGGACGCGCAGGTCATGATGCACACCGGGAAGGCGTAGAACGTGGGCAGGAAGCCCGCGCTGACGGCCATCATGGCCACGGAGGGGATGATCAGGGTGCCGGGGCTGCACATGGTGACGCCGTTGATGATGACGCAGGCCAAGCTGATGACGAGGATGACCACCAGAGGAGGCAGGCCCTCGGTCCAGCCAAGGAACACGTTGGAGATCCAGGTGCCCAGACCGCTGCTGCTGACGACGTTGGCAAAGCCGA
>CAKUKL010000229.1 GCA_934662925.1 uncultured Oscillospiraceae bacterium
ATGGTGGGCTGCTCCGCGGCGGGCGGGACAGGCTCCCGGCCGGTGACGAGGTAGTCGAGACTGACCTGAAAGAAATCCGCCAGCGTCGTCAGGTTGTCCAGATCGGGCTTGGACGCGCCGGACTCCCATTTCTGAACGGCCTGCCGGGTGACGTTCAGCAGATTGGCAAGCTCCTCCTGCGACAGCCCCGCATCCTTACGCAGCTCCAGTAGCCGGGTTTGAAAATCCATGATGATAGCCTCCATATTTGAATTGCCATTGGCCTTTAGCACTCGTATCATAGCAAAAACGGGCGGACATGGCAACCAACAAGGGTATTCAATCTGACAACCGCCGGTTGCAGGCCGCAAAAACAGCAAAAATCCCCGCTCCGGGCTGTGTTCCGGAGCGGGGACTCTGCTTTTTCAGAACGCGTGACCGATGTCAGTGCGGAAGTGCATATCCGTAAAGGAGATATGCTTTGCAGCGGCGTAGGCGTTTTCGATAGCTGTATCCAGCATGTCGCCGGTGGCGGTGACGCCCAGTACCCGGCCGCCGTTGGTGAGGTATTCGCCTTCGGCGCTCAGCTTGGTGCCCGCGTGGAACACCACGGCGGCCTTGCCGGCCTCGTCAAGGCCGGAGATGGGGTAGCCCTTCTTATAGTCCAGCGGATAGCCGCCGGAGGCCAGCACGACGACGCAGGCGGCGCCGTTTTTCCAGCGGATGTCCAGCTGATCCAGCGTTCCGTCTACGCAGGCCTGAAGAATATCCATCAGGTCGCTGTCCAGCAGGGAGAGCACCACCTGACACTCCGGGTCGCCGAAGCGGGCGTTGTACTCCACTACCTTGGGGCCGTCGGGGGTGAGCATCAGGCCAAAGTAAATGACGCCCTTGAAGGGACGGCCCTCGGCGTTGAGGGCGTCGATGGTGGGCTGGAAGATCTCCTTCATGCAGCGCTCCGCGATCTCAGGGGTGTACTGGGGCGGGGGAGAGATGGCGCCCATGCCGCCGGTGTTGGGGCCCTTATTGCCGTCGTAGGCCCGCTTGTGGTCCTGACTTGCGGGCATGGGGACGATGTGCGTACCGTCGGAGAAGGCCAGCACGGTGATCTCCGGGCCGGTCATGCACTCCTCAATGACCACTGTGGAGCCGGATTCGCCGAATTTCTTGTCCTCCATCATCTCCCGGACAGCCTGTTTGGCCTCGTCCGTCGTGGCGGCGACCACCACGCCTTTGCCCAGCGCAAGGCCGTCGGCCTTGACCACGATGGGCGCGCCCTGTTCGTCGATGTAGGCGAGGGCTTCGGCCAGATCGGTGAAGGTTTTGTATTTCGCGGTGGGAATGTGATATTTGGCCATCAGCTCTTTGGAGAAAGCCTTACTGGCCTCGATGACGGCGGCGTTGGCCCGGGGGCCGAAGGCGGGGATCCCGGCGGCCTCCATGGCGTCCACCATGCCCAGCGCCAGCGGATCGTCCGGGGCGACCATGACGAAGTCCATGGCGTTTTCCGTTGCCCAGTTGACCATGCTGTCCACGTCAGTGGCCTTGATGTCCACGCATCGGGCCACCTGCGCGATGCCCGCGTTGCCGGGGGCGCAGTACAGCTCCGTGACCTTGGGGGACTGGGCCAGCTTCCAGCAGATGGCGTGCTCGCGCCCGCCGCCGCCGACTACCAGTACCTTCATAAAAAGCACCTCGTTTCGTAAAAGTTCCGCCGCAGGCGGAAAAGATCAAATCATTCCTTATGCCCCTCCGGAGAGCGGAGGGGAGTATGCGGGGGAAATGTCCGGCCTTTTAGTGGTGGAACAGCCGCATCCCGGTGAACGCCATCACAATGCCGTACTTGTTGCAGGTCTCGATGACGTTGTCGTCCCGGATGGAGCCGCCGGGCTGGGCGATGTACTGCACGCCGGACTTGTGAGCACGCTCCACGTTGTCGCCGAAGGGGAAGAAGGCGTCGGAGCCGAGGGAGACGCCGGAGAGCTTTGCGATCCATTCTTTTTTTTCCTCGGCAGTGAGCACCTCGGGGCGAACCTTGAAGGTCTGCTGCCACACGCCGTCGGCCAGCACGTCCTCGTACTCGTCGGAGATATACACGTCGATGGCGTTGTCGCGGTTGGGGCGGCGGATGCCGTCCACGAACTGGAGACCCAGCACCTTCGGGTGCTGGCGGAGCATCCAGTTGTCCGCCTTGCTGCCCGCCAGACGGGTGCAGTGGATGCGGCTCTGCTGGCCCGCGCCCACGCCGATGGTCTGACCGTCCTTGACGTAGCAGACGGAGTTGGACTGGGTATACTTCAGGGTGATGAGAGCCAGCAGCAGGTCGTTCTTGGCACTCTGGGGCAGTTCCTTGTTCTGAGTCACGATGTTGTCCAGCAGAGCCTCATTGATCTCGAAATTGTTGTATCCTTGCTGGAAGGTGATGCCGAAAATGTGGCGCTGCTCCACGGGGTCCGGTTCGTAGGAAGGATCGATCTGCACCACGTTGTAATTGCCTTTTTTCTTACCCTTCAGAATGGCCAGAGCCTCGTCGGTGTAGCCGGGGGCAATGATGCCATCGGACACCTCCATGGCCAGATAGCGGGCGGTGGGTTCGTCGCACACGTCGCTGAGGGCGGCCCAGTCGCCGTAGGAGCACAGACGGTCGGCGCCCCGGGCCTTGATGTAGGCGCAGGCGATGGGGGAGGTATCGCAGCCGTCAGCAAAGTAGATCTTTTCCTCCACGTCGGACAGCGGGGTGCCCAGCGCGGCCCCGGCGGGGGAGACGTGCTTGAAGGATGCGGCGGCGGGCAGGCCGGTGGCTTTTTTCAGCGCCCGGACCAGCTGCCAGGAGTTGAGGGCGTCCATGAAGTTGATGTAGCCGGGCTTGCCGTTGAGGACGGTGAGGGGCAGGTCGCGCTCGCCGTCCATGAAAATGCGGGCGGGCTTCTGGTTGGGGTTGCAGCCGTATTTCAGTTCCAGTTCATTCATCACTCAGACCTCCCAGTGCTTGTTGATGATGGATGTTTCGGTGTCGCCGGTGGCGATGTCAATGTAGCGGACAAACAGCGCCACCTTATTTTCGGCGTTGAGGGACAGCCACAGGTCACCGGCCAGCGTCTCGGCATCGGGAGCGGTGATGGCCACCCGGCGGGGCTCGCCCTCGAAGGAGGGCAGGGGATCACGGTTCTCCTGATAGGTGTGGATGAAGTGGCCCACACCGGCCTTGGGCGCGTCGTACTCGTAGAAGTAGCGGCAGCAGCAGGAGGGATCGCCGTCCAGACTCTTCAGAATGGACAGGTTATAGCTGTAATCGGGCTTGAGCACGCCGGAGATCCGGGGGGTGTAGTTAGGGCCGTCTGGTTCAAACTCCCGGGTGTTCAGGGCG
>CAKUKL010000230.1 GCA_934662925.1 uncultured Oscillospiraceae bacterium
CTGACGGCCCCCGACCTGGTGGACATGGTCCGGGACGGCAAGATGCCCCAGATGCGCGAGGCCCTGACCTCCGACGCCGTGGGTACCGTGGCCGGCGCCCTCACCGGCACCTCCACCGTCACCACCTTCGTGGAGTCCGCCGCCGGCGTTGAGGCGGGCGGCCGCACCGGCCTGACCGCCCTCACCGTGGGCGTGATGTTCCTGCTGAGCATGTTCATCGCCCCCATCGCCGCCATCATCCCCGCCCCCGCCACCTCCTCCGCCCTGATCTACGTGGGCATCCTGATGCTGGGCAACCTGAAGAACATCGACTTCGGCGACATGACCCAGCTGCTGCCCGTGTGCATCATGCTGCTGGCCATGCCCGTCTCCGGCTCCATCGGCCACGGCATCGGTCTGGCCCTCATCACCTATACCGTTATGAAGCTGGTCACCGGCAAGGCCAAGGACGTCTCCGTCCTGACCTATGTCCTGTCCATCATCTTCCTGATCAAGTTCTTCCTGGCCGCCTGATCTCAGGGGCCGACGCAAAGAAAGCCAAAGCAGGCGATACCCAAGGCTGGGTATCGCCTGCTTTTTGATTAAGGTCATCCCGCCCGCAGGCCGGGGTCCAGCGAGATGCGGTCGGCGATCATGGCGATGAACTCCGAGTTGGTGGGCTTGCCCTTGACGTTGGATACGGTGTAGCCGAAGTATTTCTGGAGCGTCTCCAGATCGCCCCGGTCCCACGCCACCTCGATGGCGTGGCGGATGGCCCGCTCCACCCGGCTGGCGGTGGTGCCGAACTTCCGGGCCACGGCGGGGTAGAGCACCTTGGTGACGGCGTTGATGACGTCCATGTCCTCCACGGCCAGACTGATGGCCTCCCGGAGGTACTGGTAGCCCTTGATGTGGGCGGGCACACCGATCTCGTGGATGATGGCGGTGATCTGCCGCTCCAGCCGCTGGCGGGCCGGTTCCTCCCGGGGGTCGGCGCCGGGCTCGTCCGCCATCCGGGCCAGCTGCTGCACCCGGTCGGCCAGCGCGGACAGGCGGCAGGGCTTGAGCATGAAGTAGTCCACCCCAAGATCGGGCAGCCGCTCGCCGAAGGCGGAGCCGGCGAATGCGGACAGCACCAGGATCCGGGGCCGGTCGCCGTCCAGCTGCTCCAGCACGCCGAGACCGTCCAGCCCGGACAACACCAGATCCATTACCACCACCTGCGGCCGCAGGGTGCGTACCATGCGCAGCAGCTCCTCACCGTCGCCGGTCTGACCCACTACGGCGACGTCCGTCTCCTGCGCGAACATGTCGGCCAGCATATGGCGGAAATCCTCCGCCGCGTCCGCCAGTACGATCCGGGTCTTTTCGTTCATTTGAAACAGTCCTTTCTCACAACGACCGGGTTCCGGTCGGAATTGGAAGTTTTTTCCTCGAAACCTAAAATACCACAATATCTTGCGTTTGACAAGAGAAAAATACCAAAACTTCCCAATAATTTTTCGACGCGCTTCGCCGGAAATTTCTGTATTTTGTTATTTGTGCCCGGCCCGGCGGGCGGCGAAGGACGCTCTCGCCGCAAAAAATGGCCGGGTCCGGAGCAATCTGCGTTTTTTCAACCAAACCGTAAATATTTCGACCTTGAAATTGTTGAAAACAACGGCGATAATAAAGACGAATCGGACAAGAAACGTGCGCAATACACAGAAACTGTCCTGATACGGGAGTAGATATACCCTTGTCCACCGAGGGTATGTCTGGTAGAATAAACGGCAGAGCAAGGAGCGTGCGCTTATGATTGACAGACAGCTTTCAATCAAGACAGACCACATGAGCATCCTGAATTTTGACCTGAATACATCCACGGACATCCTTTTCAACCTGGGATTCGTCCGGGGCGGCGGCCGTTCCGCCCTTGACCAGCGGGTCATGGGGATGACGGTGCCCTCCGTGCGCTTTGTCTTTGACAACGCCTATCTGGAGTGCGTCCAGTTCCCGCCGGAGGTCAGCGAGTTTTATAATTATCTCCATACCCCGGCGGGCATCCATCTCATCGCTTTGCTCACTCCGGACGCCGAGCGATGTCGGGAGCGGTTCTGCGCCAATGGCGTGGAGGTGGACGAGCTGGAGCAGATCGTCCGGAAAAACACGGACTACGGCGAGCTTCAGGGCCCGCTGGTGTTTCGCATGGTGCCCATCCCTCACGAGATCATTCCCCGGACCAACGTGGCCTTTTTGCAGCACTGCACCCGGGATCTGATGTATCAGCCAACCCGCTATGCCCAACCCAACGGCGTGGTGACCATCGAGGAGATCGTCATTTGCTGCTGGACCCGGGACGAGGCGGACCGGGCGGTGACGGAGCTGACGGAGCTGCGGGAGTTGTCCGACAACGAGAAATGCGAGGGCGGCATCGGCCTGATGCGCTTTATGGATCCGGAGACCATCTGTGAGCGCTATGGCATCGGAATGAATCCCAAGGGCAGCCCCTTTGCCGTGCTGCGGTTCAAAACCATGGACATGGACAAGACCATGGAATACATCAAAGCGGCGGGATACCCGTATCGCCGGCGGAAGGACGCGGTACAGGTCGTCCTGCCGGAGCGGTTCGGGATGGTGTTTGAGTTTATCCGGTGACAGACTGCCCCGAATCAAAGGAGGCAAAACGGATGAAAAGACTGAATGTACTCATTGTGCATCGCGATATAGAGGAGAGCCGTCGGGCCTTCCGGAAGATCGACTGGAAAAAGCTCGGGATGCAGGTGGTGTACTGCGTTACCGGCGGAGATGCCGCGCTGGGCTTTATGCGGCAGAACCACGTGGACATCGTCATCGCGGACGTGGACGCCCCATGTGCGGAGGGAGACTTCATCCGTGCCGCGGACGAGCGGGGCAGCGGCGCGCTGTTGCTCACAGTGGCGGGGCCGGAGGGCGGCCGGGACGGGATGATCCGTGCCCTGTGCCGGGAAAATGTCTACACCTGCCTAAGCGCCGGACTGGACCCGGCGGAGACCGCACGGGCGCTGCGTTCCGCGGGGCGGTACTGGCGGGGGTGGCACATCGCCAACGCCGTGGGTCTGCTGGATCTGGACATGCTCTCCCTCCCGCCGGAGGTCAAAAACGACATCCGCGGCGAGATCCGGGACATTCTGCGGGACGCGCAGGGAGCGGATTTTGACCAGCTCATCCGGGATGTGTCCGTGCTGTTCCACAAAAGGCTGGCCCCCAGTATCCCCGGCGGCGTGGAACTTGCCCGGGCCGCGGCCATGGAACTGCTGATCCAGCTGAAATATCAGCTGATGGCCGCCGGAACGGAATGCGGCCGGGAGTTTGCCCTGAATTCCCT
>CAKUKL010000231.1 GCA_934662925.1 uncultured Oscillospiraceae bacterium
GGACAGGGGCAGGCCGGTGCGGTTCCGGGCGGACAGGAGCCAGTTTCCGGCCTGCCCCCGGGACAGAACAGCGGGCTGGGCGGCCAGCGTCAGGCGGCAGCCAGTCATCCCCGGCAGGCTGAGGATCAGCGACAGGACGGGGAGAAGGAGCGCCAGCGCCAGCAGAAAAAATCCCAGATAGTTGTCGTTGGTGATCTGGAACAGCAGCGCCGCAGCCAGAACCAGCGCGTAAACGATTCTGCGGTGGATCATAGCCGTTTTCCGATGCGGGGCGGCCGGACGGAGCGCAGCACGTCCTCGGCGATGCTCCGGGTCAGCTCGCTGCTGCCCGCCGTGCCGGTGGGCAGGATGAGCCGGTGGGCGATGGCGTCCGTCCAGATGTACTGCACGTCCTCCGGAATGACGAAGTCCCGGCCCCGGAGAAAGGCGGTGGCCCGGCTCAGAGCGGTGACGGCGATGGCGGCCCGGGGGCTGGCTCCCTGAAGGAGCTGGGGATGCTCCCGGGTGGCCTGCACCAGCCGGACGATGTAGCCCAGCAGGTCGTCGTCCACGTAGACGCTGTCCGTTTGTCCCCGGAGCTGGGCCAGCTGCCGGTGATCCATGATCTGACACACGTCGTCCATCGGGTTGCCTCGCTGCTTGCGGCGGAGCAGCTCCAGCTCGTCCCGGGCGGAGGGGTAGCCGATGGACAGCCGGATGGCAAAGCGATCCAGCTGGGAGTCGGGCAGAAGCTGGGTGCCGGAGGCCCCCACCGGGTTCTGAGTGGCGATGACGAGGAAAGGGTCGGGGATGGCGCGGGTGACGCCGTCCACGGTGATCTGTCCCTCTTCCATGGCTTCCAGCAGGGCGGACTGGGTGCGGCTGGTGGCGCGGTTCAGCTCGTCGGCCAGAAAGAGGTTGCACAGCAGCGCGCCGGGCTGGTATTCCATCTGGCCGGTAGCCTTGTTGTAGAGGGTGAAGCCCGTCAGGTCAGAGGGCATCACGTCCGGGGTGAACTGCACCCGGCGGCAGGTCAGGCCCAGCGCTTTGGAGAAGGCGAGGGCCATGGTGGTCTTGCCCACGCCGGGAATGTCCTCCAGCAGAATATGCCCCCGGGCCAGAATGGCCAGCAGGGTGCGGATGATCACGTCGTCCTTGCCGACGACGGCTTTCTTGACTTCGTTGACCAGATTGGCGGCCAGCTGCTTGTCGTTCATATGCTCACATCCTCGCAGGGTTACAATTTAAGGGTATTATAGCAGGTTTTGCGGTATTTGAACACAGAAAAATTTTTATCCCGTCCCTATTGCAAAAGCCCCAGCGTTCTGGTAATATTTATGGCTGGAAGTTAGCGAAAGCTAACTGGGGCTGTACGGGACATGCAGCTGAAGGAGAGAGAAAACAGAGGAAAGGAAGCTGCAAGTTTGAAAAGAAGAATCATTGCATTTTTGACGGCGGCATTGCTGATGTTTCCGTCAAACCTGGCAGCCGCGGCAGCGGCCGAAGCGCAGGAGCCTCCCCGTGAGCCTGTGTCTTCGACCGGTGCGCGGGTGGAGCAGATCAGGAGCTCTGACGGTCTGACCACCTACGAGCCAGAGGTCACCTACGAGCCGGACGATTACGTCACCGTGATCGTCGAACTGGAGGCCGCGCCTGTGCTTCAGACCGTTGACGGCGCGGTGAGCACCGTCAACAAGAGCGCGTTGCTCTCCCAGCAGAAGGCGGTGCAGAACAAGATCTCCCGGCAGGTGCTGGGCGGCGCGGCACTTGAGGTCATGGACAGCTACAGCGTCGTGGTCAACGGCTTCTCTGCCAAGGTGCCCTTCGGCAAGCTGGACGAGATCCGTGCGCTGTCCGGCGTTGCCAACGCCTATGTGGCGCCGGAGTTCAAAATCGCGCCCGATATGACCTCGTCCATGACGACCTTCGGCGGACTGGAGAATTCCTCCGGTTATCGCGGCGAGGGTATGGTCATCGCCATTGTGGACAGCGGTCTGGAGATCACCCATTCCGTGTTCAAGGCTGCCCCTGACTCGCCCGCACTGACGCAGACAAAGGTGGCGGAGGCCGTGGCGAAGTACGATCTGGCCGCGGAGAGCAAAATGGCCGGTGTGACCGCCAATCAGCTCTACCGTACCGCAAAGGTGCCCTTTGCTTTCGACTACGCCGACAACGATCTGGACGTCAATCCCGGCAGCGCCGGCGACCACGGCGTACATGTCGCAGGCATCGCCGCGGCCAACGAGGGCGTGGCGGCGGATGTGGTGGGCGTTGCGCCTCAGGCCCAGATCTTGGCCATGAAGGTCTTCAGCTCCAGCGGCAGCAACGGCGCCACATGGGACGACATTCTTGCCGCCATGGAGGACGCCGTCCGTCTGGGGGCTGACGTCATCAACCTGAGTCTTGGCGCCACCTGCGGTTATAGCTCTCCCGAGGGGGATGAGGGCGTTGTCAGCACGCTGACGACCGTGGTGAACGCGGGCGTCCTGCTCTCCGTTGCCGCTGGCAACGAGTACAGCTCCGCCCTTGGCACCCGGATCGGCAAGGGCCACGCACTGACCGCCAACCCGGACTACGGCACGGTGGCCAGTCCCGCCAGCTATGGTGCGTCTCTTGCTGTGGCCAGCGTGGAAAAGGCCGCCACCATTCAGTCCTCCTACTTCACCGTGGGTGACCGAAAGATTGCCTATCAGGATACGGCGGAAGAGGACGATGTGACCGGTCTGCCCGCAGATGCGGTGACCTTCAAATCTCTGGGCGCGTCCGAGCGGCAGTTTGTCTCCGTTCCCGGCTACGGCGCGGAGGCAGACTATGAGGGGCTGGACGTGACGGGCAAGGTCGTTCTGGTCTCCCGCGGTTCCATCACCTACGAGGCGAAGCGCGCCGCAGCCAAAAGCGCGGGCGCGGCCGGCATGATCGTTTACAACAATGAGCCGGGTATGCTCTATATGCAGTTTGATAACTACAATCTGCCCTCCGCGTTCATCTCCATGGTGGACGGCAAGTACCTTGCCGCCCTCGCCGAAAATGAGCAGAAGCTGACCATTTCCATGAGCCGCGGCGAGGTGGACAACCCCACCGACGGCGAGATGTCCGACTTTTCCTCTTGGGGCGTCACCCCGGAGCTGACCCTCAAGCCCGACATCACCGCCCCCGGCGGCAATATCAAGTCGGCCACGGTGGGCGGCAGCTATACCACCAAGAGCGGCACCTCCATGGCCGCCCCCTATGTCTCCGGCGCCATGGCGGTGGTGAAGCAGTATGTGGAACAGCAGAACTATGCAAACAGCGAGACCGACAAGGCGGAGCTGGTCAGTGACCTGCTGATGAGCACCGCCGACC
>CAKUKL010000232.1 GCA_934662925.1 uncultured Oscillospiraceae bacterium
ATAGAGAAGAGACTGGAAAACCCAAACCGAAGTCCAGCGCAGCGGGTTCGGTTTGGAGAGGAGGAGCAGCGGCATGAGCGCGCTCTGACTTTTAAATAAAAAGTCGGAGCAAGCGATATAAAGCTTGCTCCGACGTGGCGCAGCGGGAGGGATTCGAACCCTCGGACGGCTTTTGACCGTCACACGATTTCCAATCGTGCTCGTTATGACCTCTTCGATACCGCTGCAAGTCGGTTTCGGTCAGCTGTCACGTTTGCGACAGCATTGATTATTATACCAGCTTTTTCGCGCTTGTCAAGAGAAAAATCTCTCTTTCGGAAAGTTTTTTGCGTGGGTGAAAAAACAGCGAACAACCGGGAAAAGAGAGGGGCCGCCCGCCGGGACAGGACCGGCGGGCGGCCGGGTATTTCCATGCCGTTTTTTAGGGCAGGAACGGGAAGAAGGTCATGATGGCCACGGCCAGCAGGTTGCCCAGGAAGGTGAACAGCACGGTGGTCATGGCGATGGGGGGATAGCCCTCCTTGTACTTGATGCCGGTGATGCTCATCATGGCGACGATGGCCCCGGCGAAGGGCAGAGAGTCCAGCACGGTGGTGGACAGCAGCAGCACGCGGAAGGCGTAGCCCGCATTGACGCCCAGCACGGGGATAAAGGTGTTGGCGGCCACGACGGCGGCCACCAGCATACCGGCGGCGGAGGCGGCGGCGCCCAGCAGCAGGATGGCCATGAGGGACAGGGCCAGCAGGGCGGGGCCGGGCAGGGAGATGAAGAAGTTCTTGATGGTCTCAAAGGAGGGCGCGGCCTCGATGGCGTAGCCCAGCGTGTAGTTGAGCAGGATGATGGCGGGGATGCCCGCGATGGTCACGCCGTCGTTCAGACTGTTGACCACGGTCATGACGCGGCTGGTGCCGTTGGCCTTGGGCACATAAGCGCCGTAGCAGATGATGGCGGCCACGCAGCCCACGGCCATCGAGGCCCACGCGGCGCTCTTGAAGAACAGGTTGTAGCCTACGGGGATGATGATCAGCGGGATAATGGTCAGGATGACGGGGGGCAGGTGGCTCTCGTCCACATTGGCGGGGGCCAGCGGGCCGTACTCGAACTTCATGCCGCTGCTGACATCCTTGACCATCATCTTATTGACATAGAAAGCGGACATGCCGAACACGAACACCACGAACACCAGACCGGCGACCAGACCGGAGCTGGAGCCGACGCCGTAGTCGCCGAGGATCATGGCGCACATGACGTTGGGGGCGGCGAGAGAGCCGGGGATGACGTTGCCCAGCGTGGAGCCCAGCACCAGCATCACGGGCATGTACTTGCGGGGAATGTCGGCCTCATACATGACGCCGGTGGCGATGCCGATCATGGTGAACAGGGAGGCGAAGGGGTCAACGCCCACGTAGTTGAAGATGACGTTCATGATGATCACGCAGGAGAAGCCGATCATGCGCTTTTTCTGGGCGGCGGCGTTTTTGCCCAGTAGGTTCAGCAGGAACCGGGACAGGGAATGGGCCGCGCCGGAGTCGATGAACAGCTTGCCGAAGATGGCGCCGAACAGGTACAGGGGCAGCAGGGTAGCAGCCTGAGAGCCGACCTGAGGCATGATGGTCTCGTTGAAGCTCTCGATAATGGGCATGCCGTTGGTGACCAGCACCACAAGGCAGGCGACCATGACCACATAGGCCAGGTGGAACCCCTTATAGGTAAAGAAGATGACGATGAAAAACGCCACGAAGATACCGATCAGGCCAATGATGTCTTGCATGTAAAATTCCACTTCCAATCTGATTCTCTCATGTTAAAACAGGACTGAATATATATCGGATCGATCCGGCTATTAGAATACAGGATTTCAATTTGCGGCGATAGGTCGGCAAACCGCAATGTTTCTGTCCTCTGTTGCGCTTGAATTTCCGCCCCGGGCCGGTATATAATAGAGAAAAGAAAGCGGAAAGGACCGGTGAAGCGGCATGACGATGGACCCCAAGCTCAAGGAGGAATTCAAGAAGCAGTCTCTCCCGCTGGTGGACGTATCCGAGTGGTATGGGCAGCGGTATCTGGCGGCTCTGCGGGAGCCGGAGCCGGTGCGCTGCCGCCCGTTTCCCCGGGGTATCGGCCTGCCCATCCATCAGGACCCCTGTGTGGAGATGACCTACGTGTTCGAGGGCGAGATCAGCTACATGGTGGAGGGCCGGGTCATCGTGCTGGAGGCCGGGGACCTGCTGTTCATCGGGCGGCAGGCGGCCCACGGCATCCGTCCCGCCGGGGCGGACGATCTGGCCATCAATTTTTACTTCCGGCCGGATTTTCTGAAGGCCCTCCGGGGGAGCATGGCCCTGCCCGCCGACCTCGATATGTTTCTGTCCGATGTGCCCAGGGAGGACAAGCGCTGGATGCCCTACCTCTACTTCAAGACGGGCAGTCACCTGTCCATCCACAATTTGGCGGAGGTGATGCTGTCCGAGGTGCTGCCACATTTCAGCCGGGACTACCGGGGCGGCCCGGCTCCGCTGGAGGATGAGGTGGGCCGGGCGGCCATGTCCATGCTGTTCCGCTTTATCGCCCGGGACCTCACGGCCCAGACCAGCGGGGCCACGGCCTACATCGAACAGGAGGCCCTGCGCACCCTCTATGGCTATATTGACGAACACTATCAGAACGCCAGCCTGAGTGAGCTGGCCCGGCTGATGAACTGCTCGGAGTCGGCGGCCAGCCGCCAGATCCGGAAGCTCACCGGCTCCACCTTTACAGAGCTGGTGCAGAACCGCCGGTTCGAGCGGGCCCGCTGGTTTCTGGAGGACAGCATGATCCCCGTCAGCGACATCGCCGCCGCAGTGGGATACGAAAACTTCAGCTATTTTTACCGCCGCTTCCGGCAGCTATACGGCTGCTCGCCCAACCGCTATCGACAGCTTTATGACCAGCGGCAGCCCGGCGGCCGGGATCGGCGGGGGATGCCCGCGGACATGTGACAGTATCACAGAAAGAAAAACCGGGAGCGGGTCCGCGATTCCCGCACTTGACGGCCCCGGGAAATCCGGGTATGCTGTTTGTAGAAATGATCCGCATAAAATGCGGAAATATAGGATCGGAGGCGCCATATGAAAGCAGTCATCATTGAACAGTTCGGCGGGCCGGAGCAGCTCGTTTACACCGATATGCCAAAGCCCGTGCCGCAGGGAGACGAAATTCTGGTGCGCAACGAGATGATCGGCGTTGGTAAGCCCGATTACCTCATGCGCAGCGGAAACGACCCCTATCTGCGGGACAAGCTGCCCCTCATCGTCGGCAACGAGAGCGCCGGCAT
>CAKUKL010000233.1 GCA_934662925.1 uncultured Oscillospiraceae bacterium
GGTTCAGGCTCATCAGCTCCACGCCCCCCGCCGTCCGGCTGGCCAGAATGCCGAACTCGTTGCCCTCGGCCCGGCTGTGGATGCCGAAAGCCTTGGGGACGGAAGGACCGGTGATGTCGGCGTCCATGACGCCGACCTTTTTGCCCCGGGCGGCCATGGCGGCGGCCAGCGCGCAGGTGACGGTGGACTTGCCCACGCCGCCCTTGCCGCTGACCACGGCGATCACCTTTTTAATGCTGGACAGCTCGTTGCAGGGCTTGCGCAGATCCATGGGCTCCTGCCGCTCGCTGCAGCTGGAGCCGCAGGAGGAGCAGTCATGCGTGCAATCGCTCATTTGAAATACATCTCCTTCTTTTGATCCGGACGCGCCCGCCGCTCCCAGACGGCAAAAAGGGCGCGCCAAAAATTTTGCAGATTTATTTTCGGAAATACCTTGACAGGCGAAGTATATCGTGCTATTTTATGCTCACAGAGTTACTTCAATAGCCGATGTATCTCGCGCCGGCCGCAGCGCTAAGAAAGGAGCGTCTTTCCATGAGCAGCACCGCCGCCCTCCGCCTGTGCCAGACGGAGCGCACCATTTCCTTCACCCTTACCCTTCCGCGGCCCCGCCTGCGCCCGCTGTTCCGGGCAAAGCCGTCCGCCGCGCTGCGTCCGGAGCGGACGTACACACTGAACGAAGCGGCGTTTTTCGCGCAAAAGCCGCTGATCTGACCCGGAAAGGAGCATTTGCCCATGTCCATTTCAGCCGACACTCTGCGGGGACACACAGATACGATTATTTTAACACAACTTCTCCGCGGAGACAACTATGGTTACGAGATCAACAAGAATATCCAGCAGCGCACCGGCGGCCAGTACGGCTTCAAGGAGGCCACGCTGTATACCGCCTTCAAGCGGCTGGAGCAGAACGGCCTGATCACCTCCTACTGGGGGGCGGACGGCCCCGGCGCCCGCCGCCGGTACTACTCCATCACGGAGCAGGGCCGGGAACAGTGGCAGAAAAACATTGAGGAATGGGAGAACACCCGCGCCCTGCTGGACGCGCTGATCTCCCCGGAGGAGGAGCATTGATATGGATCAGATGAAGCAGAGATTCGTGAACGCCGTCGCCAGCCGTCTGTCCGCCGCCCCGGACGGCACCGCCAAGGCGGAGCTGGTGGAGGAGCTGTCCGACAACCTCTATCAACGGTTCGAGGAAATGACCGCCGCGGGCATGGACGAGAGCGCCGCCTTTGACGCCGCGCTGGACGATCTGGGGGACACCGGCGAGCTGGTGGACTACCTTAAAAGCCTTGCCCCCGACGAGGGCCTGCCCCGGCCCGAGCCTGAGCCCAGCAAGGACGACGAGCAGGTGTGGAGCGGCATGGACGATCTGCTGGGCGATGTGAACGACATCGTCAGCGCCGCCATGGAGCAGGCGGGCGCTGCCCTGTCTCAGGCCAAGGACGCCCTGAAAAAAGCCGCCCAAAAGGGCGGCTGGCGCTCCGCCGACGGCTCCTTTGAGCTTCATGTGGACGACCGTGACGATGATCACGGTGTGCACCCTTACGGCGAGGATCACGAGGACGTTTCCGCCGATGAGGAAGCGCCGGAGCGCGAGGGGGGCATCTCTTACAGCTTCGGCTTTGACAAGGCCAAGGGCGGCTTCTTTTTCCAGCGGGACGGGTGGGACGGCGAGTCCGTCCCCGCCGGCGGCCTGCGGGGGATCGACGTTCAGGTCAGCGGCGACGTGACCGTCCGGCTGTCCGGCGACGACGCCGATGAGATCCGGCTGGACGGCGACACCGGCAAGCTGGAGGTCCGGGTCACCGACCGGGGCGTGCTGGCCATCCGGCAGGGCCGGACCGCCGCGTCCTCCTTCTTCTTCCAGCGGGGGCTGGATGCCGCCGACGTGGAGCTGTACCTGCCCCGCCGCCGGTTTGATGTCCTTCAGGTGTCCACCGCCAGCGGCGACGTGGAGGTGGAACGGGGCGTGGAGACCGACCGCCTGTCCGTCCGCACCGCCAGCGGCAGCCTCCGGGCACGGCCCGACTGCTGCGGCGCGCTGTACTTCAAGTCCTCCAGCGGCGACGTGGAGGCTGACGGCCTGACCGGAACCGCGCAGGCGGACACCGTCAGCGGGGATATCCGGCTGGACGGCCATCTGGAGCACGCGAAGCTCCACACCGTCAGCGGCGACGTGGAACTTTCCGGCTCCTTCCAGACGGCGGAGCTCACCACCGTCTCCGGCGATATCCGGACGGAGACCGCCATCCTCCCCCTGTCCGCCGCCCTCACCAGCAAGTCCGGCGACTGCGGCCTCCGGGTGCCCGGCGGCACGCCTTTCACCGTGGAGTTCCGGACCATCAGCGGCGAGTTCCGCTCCCGCCTGCCCCTGACCCGCACCAGCGGCGGCGCCCTCTATCTGGGCGGCGGGGAGAACCGGCTGACGCTGAACTCCGTCAGCGGCGACCTGACACTGGAGCAATTCTGAGTCCCAAAATTTTTATATAATTTTAAGACAAGGACAAGGATTTTTTCATCAGGCCGCTGTATAATAGCATCATCAAGAACAGAAAGAGAACGACCTGTAAGGAGGAATCCGTTATGAAAAAACTGTATCGCACCGAAGGCCCCGACGCCAAGATCTGCGGCGTCTGCGGCGGCGTGGCGGAATATTTCGGCATCGACCCCACGCTGGTCCGGGTCATCACCGCCATCCTGTTTCTGGCCGGGGGCCTGTCCCTGTGGGTATACATCATCGCCGCCATCATCATGCCCAAGAAGAGCGACGTCTATCCCGGCTACTGATTTTCGGTCGAAAGACTTCGCAAAATTTCGCCGCAGCAGCGGCGAAAGAAATAAGATCCGTTTCCGTCCGGAAAGGCACTTTGCTTTTTCGACAGGCCAAGGGCCCGGAGCCATCGCTCCGGGCCCGTTTCTTTTTTCTTGTGAAACGCTCCGGGATGGGCTATAATGATTCCACGACACACATTTACCGACAAGGAGGACACAGCGATGGAGCTTCGGGTTCTCGCGGTGGGCGACGTGGTGGGCGACGCGGGGGTGGACTACCTCCGGCGGCACCTGCCCGCCCTGCGGCGGACATATCACGCGGACTTCACGGTGGTCAACGGGGAAAACGCCGCCAGCCACGGCCTGCTGCCCCGTCAGGCGGAGGACATCTTCGCCGCCGGGGCCGACGTGATCACAATGGGCAATCATACATGGGGCAAACAACAGATCGTATCGTTCATGGAGGGCAATCCCTACATCATCCGCCCCGCCAACTACACCGGCCGGGCCCCCGGCCGGGGCTGGGG
>CAKUKL010000234.1 GCA_934662925.1 uncultured Oscillospiraceae bacterium
CAGACAGCAAGCCCTCTCGGCTGCTTGAACAACTTCTATTAAGATTATTTGTCTAACTTTTTGGGGGCACTTCACATCGGGGGCGGCCCGTTTTTCATTCTCTCAGGTGCGGCGCTCCGGTTCACACGCCGTCCAGCAGGCCCGCGGCGGCGCTCTGGACATAGTCCAGATCCTCGAACGTCACGTCCGGCCCGATGAGGAACCGCACGCCGTCCCCCGCCGTCAGCACGGACACCCCCGCACCCTCAAGACCCCGGCGGATCTGCTCGCCGGTGCGGCCCGCAAACCGGGCCAGCACCGTCCCCGGCCCGTCCGGGCGGGCGTCAATGCCCTCCTCCCGGTATTCGTCCAGCCGGGCCAGCAGGTGCCGGGCCAGCTTCTCGCACAGGGCGGCGTCGCCCTGAAGCCCCGCCCGGCCGTCCAGTATCACAGTTCTCATGTCGCACCTCACAGCGCGGGCGCCACCGGCGCCCGGAATTGGAAATCCGCCCGGCCCAGCGCGGCCAGCACGGAGGACAGGGTCTCCCCCGCCGACGCGTCCAGCAGGAGATAGTTCTGGGCAAGCTCGCCCCGGGTGAAATGCCGGATGAGGGTGGACGCCCGGGTGCCGGAGGAGCCGGTGAGCGTCCGACCGTCCTCGGTGGTGAGCCAGCAGGCGTACCCCGCCTGCCGCAGCTCTTTCACGCCGTCCTCGTCCAGCCCGTCCGCCAGCACGGCAGTCAGGCGGCAGTGGGCGGCGGCGGAGAGGTTTTTCTCCGCCAACGCAAGCTCCTCCGCAATGTCGTCCACCTTAGCGCTCTCCAGCCGCAGGCCGATGAAATGCCCCGTGGCCAGCAGCCGCCGCACCAGCTCGTCCCGCTGTGCCAGCTGCTCCGCCGTAAAGAAAAACAGCCCCTGACAGCTCTGGCCGGACAGGGCGGCCAGCATCAACTCCGTCTCCTCCCCGGTCTCCGGCACGACGACGCCCAGATACACGCCCGCGCCGCTGCCCGAGATGCTTGGGGTAGTTGGGGCGGCAGAATCGTCCGGCTCCGGGTCCGGGTTGTCCTGCCGGTAGCGGACCAGATAGCTCTGCATCATATTGTAAGCGGCGCTGATGAAGCTCTCGTCCGACTCCAGCGCCGGAGGATTTCCGCCGCTCTTGCCCTTGATACGCACCAGATAGTTGCCGTCCCCGGCGGCGCTCAGGGAGTAGTAGATCTCGCTGCTGAACACATCGCACACCCGGGCGATGGGGATGTAGACGATGGAATTGCGGACGATAGCCCGCTCGGAGTACACCCGGCCGTCGCCGTCGTAAGTCGTATCATTCTGAAGGTCGAAGGTGAGCTGCTTCCGGTTGGAGTACACCAGCACGCTGCGCTTGACGGAGCTGTAAGTGGAGTACACACCCAGATTCACCCCCGTCACCGTGGCGGACAGCATGGTGTACGGCACGTACAGCACGCCGCCCTGAATGGTGGGCATGGTGCCGCTCTCCAGCGGCTGGAGGGAGTCGTTCACCGCGGAAAAATACACCGCCGCTCCCTTGGCCGACGGCATGGCGGCCGCCAGCACCAGCACGCACAGCATGGCCGCCGTCAGGCTCCTCATCCACTTTTTCACCAGCTCCGCCTCCCTTCGGGATTTTGCTCAGTATACCATACGGGGCGGAAAGTTACAAATGTTTTGTGGGGGCGGGGCTGATCGTACGTGGGCCTTGTGTCCGACGTCATCGGGGACTCTATAAGCGGCATACCGCTGAAGCTGTGCGCTATGGCAAACGAGCGGCCGGGCACGGATACCTTTATATAATGATATTCTGCACCCTTGCCTGACGGAGCAGATCTTCCCGGAAGCTGGGGTGGGCGATGGCGATGAGGGCCTTCACCCGCTGGGACAGGCTCCTGCCCCGGAGGCGGGCCACGCCGTACTCCGTCACAATGCAGTCCACATCGTTCTTGCTGGTGGAGACGATCGCCCCGGGCGTCAGCGTGGCGGTGATCCGGCTGATCTTGCCGCCCGCCGCGGTGGACGGAAAGGCGATAAAGCTCTTGCCGCCGGGAGACAGCACCGCGCCCCGCACATAGTCCGCCTGCCCGCCGGTGCCGGAAATATGCCGGGTGCCCATGGACTCCGCGCACACCTGACCGAAAAAGTCCACCTCCAGCGCCCCGTTGACCGAGATGAAGTTGGGATGACGGGCGATGACGGCAGGGTCGTTCACCTGATCCACCGGCAGCATGAGAACGCCCGGGTTATTGTGGATATAGTCGTAGACCCGCTGGGAGCCGAAGGCCAGCGTGGCCACGGTCTTCCCGGTATTTACCGGCTTTCTGGCGTTGGTCACCGCGCCGCACTCCACCAGCTCCACCATGCTGTCGGACAGCAGCTCCGTGTGGATGCCCAGATCGTGCTTGTCCCGCAGGGCAAGGCCCACCGCCGCCGGGATCGCGCCGATGCCCAGCTGGATCGTGGCCCCGTCGCACACCTCCTCGGCGATATAGCCGCCGATCGTCCGGCTCACCTCGTCCAGCTCCGCGGGCGGAAGGATTGGAAGGGGCGCTTCATGCTCGCAGAAGGCCGTCACCTGCGAGATATGGACCGCGGGCCCGGCAATGGACCGGGGCATGTTGGGGTTGACCTCCAGATAGACGCGCTTCGCCTTCGCCAGCAGCGCCGCAGCGTTGGACGCGGAGGCCCCGGTGGAAAACCAACCGTGCTCATCCATGGGGGATACCGCGGCAAAAAAGGCGTCTATCTCCACGTGGCCGGTAAACAGCCCCGGCATATCCCGGTAATAACAGGGCATGACGTCCGCCTGCCCGTGGTTCACGGCCTCCCGCATTCCCCCGCCGGAAAACCAGGTGACCAGTTCCAGATTGGCCAGCGCCTCCGGCGTCAGCACATCCAGCGGGACCAGATCCAGCATGGTGTGCAGCGTCACGCCCCGCACAGCGCCTGCCGCGGCCCGCTGCCCCAGCGCGTTGACGATCCCCGGCGGAATGGCGGCAGCGATGTCGGTGCAGCAGGTCCAGCCGGGCCCGATCTGCGCCGCGATCTCCTCTGGCGTGCGCCGTTTCTCCTGATACAGTTTTTTCAGATCCATAGCTTCCGCTCCTTTATACTTGTAGTATGTCTGACCTCTGTATGATCAAAGGCCCCGGCGGGACGCCGGGGCCTTTATGCCGCAATGCTTTTGAAAAAGAAAGGAATAATGAGATATTCTGGCGTTATTCCGGCCTTACTTCACGCCCATCCAGCCGGAGATGACCATGCGCTGGACCTCGCTGGTGCCCTCGTAGATCTCGGTGATCTT
>CAKUKL010000235.1 GCA_934662925.1 uncultured Oscillospiraceae bacterium
CCCGAGGGCATCGACTGCATCCAGAAGGAGCACCCCGACGTTGACATCTACGTTGCCGCCGTGGACGAAAAGCTCAACGACCACGCCTACATCGTCCCCGGTCTGGGTGACGCCGGCGACCGTATTTTCGGCACGAAGTAAAGAGAATATACCGCTTGAAAGACGGCCTGTCTCCGGACAGGCCGCCTTTTTTCATGCCCGCCGGTCATAAATGCGGACGTGCCCTCATATGTTGTGTCATCACGGAAGAGGTGAAGGTTATGAACGGCGGAGAAGAACGCAATACGCCCTATTTTCAGGCGGCGGCTGTGCTGCCGGAGACGCATTACCGGACGGCGGCGGCCATCAACGCCCCGGCCCGGCGGCGGGCGGAGGAATTCCGCCTGCGGGTGGGACATCCCATGACGGTGCTGATCGACGGACGGGAGCATAAAACCGACGGCCCGGAGGTGACGGAAGGGGACCTGCGGACGCTTTTGGAGCGGGCCAGCCGCTCCTCGGCCCACACGGTGCTGGACCGGGTGCGCTCCGGCTTTGTCACCATCCGGGGCGGGCACCGCATCGGTCTGTGCGCACGGCGGTCATGCGGGAGAGCGGCATCCAGACGCTGGACAGGCTGTCCTCAGCGGCTGTCCGCATCGCGAAGCCGGTGGAGGGGCTGGGCGGACAGGCCGTGTCCGCCATGACCCAGAGCGGACGGCTGTGCAGTACATTGATCCTGGCCCCGCCGGGGGCGGGGAAGACCACCCTCCTGCGGGAGACGGTGCGCCGCCTTTCTGACGGTGTGGACACGCCCGCCCGGCGGGTGGGCCTTGCAGATGAGCGGGGCGAGGTGGCCGCGGTCTGGGAGGGAAAGCCCCAGTTAGACGTAGGCAGCCACACGGACGTGATGTCCGGCTGCCCCAAGACGGCGGGGCTGTCCATCCTGCTGCGTGGCATGTCGCCGGAGGTGCTGGCAGCGGACGAGATCACGGCGGAGACGGACGTGGACGCCATGACATGGGCCGCGGGCTGTGGCGTGACGCTGCTGGCCACCGCCCACGGCGGCAGCGTGGACGACCTGACCCGCCGCCCGCTGTACCGGAAGCTCATGGAGCTGGGTCTGTTCCGCCGGGTGCTCCTGCTGGAGAGCCGGGGCGGCCTGCGGACCCTGCGGTGCGAGGTGCTGCCATGACGCGGTGGATCGGCGGCGCCCTGCTGGCCATCGGCTGCGGGGCGCTGGGACTGGCAGCAGTGTGGTTGATGGACTGCCGGATCCGGGATCTCCGGGGGGTGATCGCCGGGCTGTACGCCATGGAGCGGGCGCTGAGTGCCAGCCTTGCGCCGCTGAGCGAGATGCTGTCCGCCGCCGCAGACGGGACAGAAGGGCGGACCAGCCGGTTTTTCGGAGCTTGCGGGGCGGAGCTGAACGCATCCGGGCGGCAGTTCGGCGGCGTGTGGGCGTCTGCGCTGGAGACAGCAGCCCTCTGTCTGGACGGCGGAGATACAGACATGCTCCGGCCCCTCGGCGGCGTGCTGGGGCGGTACGACGCCGCCAGCCAGTCGGCGGCCATCCTGCGGACGGCGGCGGAGCTGGAGCACCGCCTTGCCGAAGCGGCGGAGCGCCGGGGGCGGCTGGGCCGGGTGTACGGCACATTAGGTGTTTCCGCCGGGTTATTTCTTGTGATTCTGCTTTTTTAGGAGTGCGGCATATGAACGTGGATCTTATTTTCAAGATCGCGGCCATCGGGATACTGGTGTCCGTGCTCAATCAGGTGCTGTCCCGCTCGGGCCGGGACGAGCAGGCCACCATGACCACGCTGGCCGGGCTGGTGGTGGTGCTTATGATGGTGGTGCAGGAGATCAGCGACCTCTTTTCGCTGGTCAAGGACCTTTTCGGTCTGTGAGCGGCGTGGGGAAGCTGGCGGCGCTGGCGGTGACGGCGGCGCTGTGCGCCGTTGTGGTACGTAAGCAGTCGCCGGAGATCGCCATGGCGTTGGCTCTGGCGGCGGGGGCGATTCTGCTGCTGTCCTGCACGGAGGAGATGCGGGACATTCTGGCGCTGCTGGACCGCCTGACGGAGCTTGGCGGCCTGACTCCGGCGGTGGTGCAGCCGCTGGTGAAGGTGACGGGCATCGCCGTGGTGACAAAGCTGACGGCGGAGATTTGTAAGGACGCGAAAGAGGGCGGCATCGCCGGGGCGGTAGAGACGGCGGGGACGGTGCTGGCGCTGGTGACGGCGGCGCCGCTGCTGTCGGCGGTGCTGGACACGCTGGCGGAGCTTCTGTAGGAGGTGCGGGCAATGCGGTATCTTATCTGCCTGCTGCTGTGCCTGCCGCTGCTGACGGGCAGCGTCTCGGCGGCGGGAACAGAAAGCCTTTCCGTACAGGGAAACGATTTCGGGCTGGACGGTCTGGAGCAGGCGGCCCGGGAGGAGCTGAACGGCGTGGACGTGACGCTGGACGGCCGCGTGGAGGACAACCTGTCCGCCATGCTGGACACCGGGACGGCCCAGCTCCACGGCATCGTCCGCCGGGCTGTTCGTTCCGGCGTACTTCTGTTGGTCATTGTGTTGCTGTGCAGTCTGGGAGAGGGTGTGCTGGCGACGGGCTCGGATGTGGGCGTGGATATTGCGGCGCTGGCCGGGAGCCTTGCGGTGACGGCGGTGGCGGTCACCGATGTAAACTCTCTGCTGGGGCTGGGCTCTGGAGCCATTTCGTCCATGACGGATTTCTCCAACGTCCTTCTGCCCATCGTAGCGGCCATCACGGCGGCCACAGGAGCCGTTACCGGGGCGGCGGCCCGTCAGATGGCGGCGGCGCTCTTTTCCGGCGTGCTGTCCAATGTGATCAGCCGCCTGCTCGTCCCACTTGTGTACGGCTACATCGCGGCCAGCGTGGCGTGGGCCGCGTTGGGGAACGAAGGCCTCAAGCGAGTGGCGGCGCTGCTCAAGTGGTCGGCAGTCACCGTCCTGACGGTCATTCTGCTGGCCTTTGTGGGCTACCTGACGGTGAGCGGCGTTATCTCCGGCTCCGCCGATGCCGCGGCGGTAAAGGCGGCGAAATTCGCCATTTCCGGCGCGGTGCCGGTGGTGGGCGGGATCCTGGCCGACGCGTCGGAGAGCATTCTGGCCGCGGCGGGAGCCCTGCGGGGCACCGTGGGCGTATTCGGAATGCTGGTGGTGCTGGCCATCTGCCTGACGCCGTTTTTGCAGTTGGCCGTCCATTACCTCACCTATAAGCTGGCAGCGGCCCTGTCT
>CAKUKL010000236.1 GCA_934662925.1 uncultured Oscillospiraceae bacterium
GTATGCTTGCTATACTTTTCTATGTGGTACTGTATAACCGTATGATGGTATATGTGGAGAACCACGCATATCAGGCAACGCCAGACAAGGTAGCCGAAACGAAAAACATTTAATATCGCAATAGTTTCAAAGATGAAGATTGCTTTACAAAGCAGAAATCGGGGATTTTCACCCTTAGATGTGCAAAAACAGGCGGCACCCAACCGGAGTTGAGTGCCGCCTGTTTTGTTGTCCGATCCTGCTTGGCAGATACCGATTTTGTAGTTTTCTCAAATTACCGCCTTATCGGCACACGGCAAATTCCCCGCCCATTTTTATGCCGTTTCTGCTTCCCGGGCCGCAGCGTCCAGCTCGGACAGGTTCTGCTCCAGCCAGAGCCGCATATCCTCCAGCCCCGTCTCGCTGGCCGGGAAGGTCGCCGTCCGCTCTGCCGTGCTCAGTTCGTAGCACAGCGGCCCCGTCCACGCCTCCACAAACAGCTCCACGGCCCGGTCCTCCGCCGGGACGTCCTCCTGCCCCCCCAGCACCCGGGGCGTGACATAATAGCTGCCCCGGCCCAGACTGCCCGACCAGCAGTTCAGGTGGAGCCAATGGCTCAGAGTGGGAATAAACAACGCGCTCATAGCGATCCCTCCGGAATTTTTTCGTGCTCTCAGTATACCCCAACGGAGCAAAAAAGGCAACCGTGCTCCAGCTATAACTCCGTGTTTATACCTGCGTACGGAATGCGTATTTTCATTTGCCGCTTTTTCTCTGTATAATAAAGGCAACAAAACAGATGAAACGGAGGAACAATTATGCTTAACTTCAACGATAAGGTCGCCATCATCACCGGCGGCAACTCCGGCATCGGCGAAGCCGCCGCCAAGCTGTTCGCCAAGCAGGGCGCCGCCGTGGTTCTCGTGGCCCGCCGGGCGGACAAGCTGGACGCCGTGGCCGCCGAGATCACCGCCGCCGGCGGCCGGGCGCTGGCCATCCCCGCCGACGTCACCGACCCCGCCACCGCCGTCCGCGTCTGCGAGGAGACGGTGAAGCAGTTCGGCAAGATCGACATCCTGGTGAACTCCGCCGGCGAGGGCGACTATACCCGGCCCATCACCGGCGTTACCGACGAGTTCTTTGACCGGATCGTCAAGGTGGACCAGTACGCCGTGTTCTATATGTGCCGCGAGGTCCTCAAGTACATGGCCCCCGCCCACTCCGGCGTCATCATCAACATCAGCTCCGTGGGCGGCGTGTTCCACAACAGTGGCTTTGCCTACGCCGCCGCCAAGGCCGCCGTCATCGGCATGACCCGCAACATGGCTCTCCAGTTCGCCGCGGAGGGCATCCGCGTCAACGCCGTCTGCCCCGGCGGCACCAAGACTCCCATGATCGAGGCCATGAACGACCCCGCTCAGACGCTGGACTGCGACAAGGCCTTTGCCCGCATCACCGGCCGCCACTTCAACACCAAGCTGCCCATGTGCACCGCCGAGGAGCAGGCTAACGCCATCCTCTTCCTCGCCAGCGACGAGGCCAGCGGCATCACCGGACAGTATCTGGTGGTGGACCACGGCGGCTGGATCTGATCCTGCCAGCACTTTTCCTTCTGCACCGGCTCTGCGCTTTTTTGCGGGGCCGGTGCTTTTTTTCTGGAAAAATCCGCCGGGCTCTGCTATAATGTGATACGCATCAAGTTAAGCAGCTAAATTTCCCGGCTCCGCCGGAAGGGAGGCCCCCTCATGCTCTGCGCCCTCGCCCCCATGGAGGGGATCACCGGTTATATCTTCCGCCGTGCCCACGCCGCCTGCTTCGGCCCGGCGGACAAGTACATGACGCCCTTCGTCTCCCCCACTCAGCACCCGTGCTTCACCGGCCGGGAGATGAAGGAGATCGACCCGGAGCACAACGCCGGGCTGAACGTCGTCCCCCAGATCCTCACCCGGGACCCCGCCCACTTCATCTGGGCCGCCCGGGCGCTGGCGGACATGGGCTACCGGGAGGTCAACCTGAATCTGGGCTGCCCCTCGGGCACGGTGGCGGCCAAGGGGAAGGGTTCCGGCTTTCTGGCCTATCCGGAGGAGCTGGACCACTTTTTTGATGCGGTCTTTTCCGCGCTGACCGTGGATATTTCCGTCAAGACCCGCATCGGGAAAAACAGCCCCGACGAATGGCCCCGGCTGCTGGAGATTTTTGACCGCTACCCCATCTGCGAGCTCACCGTTCACCCCCGGGTGCAGGCCGACCGCTACAACGGTACGCCGGACCTCGCCGCCTTCGCCCTCGCGGCGGAGCGCAGCCGCGCGCCCCTGTGCTACAACGGCGACCTGTATGCTCCCGGCGGCCTTGCCGCCCTGTCCGCCGCCTTCCCCGGCGTGGAGCGCTTCATGTGCGGCCGGGGCGTGGTGGCGGACCCATCTCTCCTGCGGCAGCTCAATGGCGGCCCGCCCGCCCAAAAGGACGAGCTGGCGGAGTTCCACGGCCTGCTGTACGACGGCTGCCGCGCCATCATGCCCGGCCCCCGGCCGGTGCTGGCCCGGATGAAGGAGCTGTGGTCCTACCTGCTGTTTTCCTTCACGAATCGGGAGAAATACGTCCGGCTGC
Organism: uncultured Oscillospiraceae bacterium; assembly: GCA_934662925.1. GTDB lineage: Bacteria > Bacillota > Clostridia > Oscillospirales > Oscillospiraceae > Enterenecus. Next base: position 2,587 of record CAKUKL010000236.1, read on the forward strand.
TGCGGAAGGCAAACTCCCTGGGCGAATACGAAAACGTGATCCACGCGCTGTTTTGGGACGAGGACCTCGTCCCCGTCGGCGCTTTTGACCCCGCGAAACTAAAATGAAAGGCGAATCACCCATGGCGAAACCAAACGTAGTGCTCATTCTGGCGGACGATCTGGGATACGGCGATCTGTCCTGCTTCAACGAAAACTCCAAGCTCCACACCCAACGGCTGGACCAGCTGGCGGCGGAGGGCATGCGCTGCACCGACGCCCACGCCTCCTCCGCCCTGTGCACCCCCTCCCGGTACGGCCTGATGACCGGGCGGTACAACTGGCGCTCCCAGCTCAAGGCGGTGGTGCTCATGGGCATGCACCGGCACCTCATCGAGGACGGCCGCACCACCCTCGGCACCCTGTTCAAGGGCGCGGGCTACAACACCGCCTGCATCGGCAAGTGGCATCTGGGCCTTGACTGGGCACTGGAAAAGGGCGCGGACCCGAAGCTCACCGAGATCGGCCCTCCCCCTCCCGGCGGCCCCGCGGCCAGAGCCGCCGAGGGCGGCGAGTACACCCCCATCCGCTATGACCTCCCGCTGGCCGACGGCCCCCACACCCACGGCTTTGATTACAGCTGGGTCACCCC